>NZ_JJNY01000061.1:0-10359 GCF_000690035.1 Pseudoalteromonas sp. S3431 | reverse complement strand
ATACCAAACATGCGCTGCCCAAGGGGTTCTTTCTAGGGAGGGTTAACGCTTAGTTGCTCGGTTTTTACTTAGCTCACTAGGTTACAAACCTCGCGCCGCGATTTAATCGCCCCTAGATTGAGCAAATTTCAATCCACAAAGAACAACATGCCCTAATACTAATCCGCAATAATACTTAATCAATTTGAGGGATTAAACTTGGTGCTAGCTGCGTTAAAAATTTCTTATATATAACAACTAAATAACGAATTTTTTGCCTTGTTATCAACACAACTTTCTTATCTCAAAGTAGAACAACGAATTAAGCGAATTGGTATAAAAAGCAAAGTCATAAAAGTGTCACTTAATAGCAATCTAACTGTCATCTACTCACTTTAGAGTGGGCAACAGTTAGTAAATGAGACGAACAAACCGGGGAACCCGACATGAAATTTAAAAATTTAGTTGCCGCAATGGGTGTGGCTGTTACAACTTTCGTATCTGCGCAAGCAGTTGCACTAGATAAAAACATTCCTGAATATCAAAAAATTAGTGGTGTTTCAGGCAACTTTTCATCGGTAGGTTCTGATACTTTAGCCAACATGATGACGTTTTGGGCTGAAGAGTACAAACGTATTTACCCAAATGTAAATATCCAAATTCAGGCCGCAGGTTCTTCTACTGCACCACCTGCATTGACTGAAGGTACAGCTAACTTAGGCCCAATGAGCCGAAAAATGAAATCAAAAGAAATCGAAGCGTTCGAAAAACGTTACGGTTATAAACCAACAGAAGTGCGCGTTGCTATTGATGCGCTAGCGGTTTATGTTCATAAAGATAACCCAATTGAAGGTCTTCGCATTGACCAAGTAGATGCTATTTTTTCATCGACTCGTAAATGTGGTGCACCAGAGCAAGTTAACCGCTGGAGTGAAGTTGGCCTAACTGGTAGCTGGGCAGCAAGAGATATTCAACTTTACGGACGTAACTCGGTATCAGGTACTTACGGTTACTTTAAAAAGAAAGCATTGTGTAAAGGTGACTTTCGTAACAACGTAAATGAACAACCAGGCTCTGCATCGGTAGTACAGTCAATTTCATCATCATTGAATGCAATTGGTTACTCAGGCATTGGTTACAAAACGTCGGGTGTACGTACTGTTCCATTGGCTAAAAAAGGCAGTAATTTTGTTGATGCGACTCTTGATAACGTTGCTCAAGGTAAATACCCGCTATCTCGTTTCTTATACGTTTACGTGAATAAACACCCAAATAAACCATTAGCGCCTATCGAAGCACAATTTTTAAAAATGGTGCTTTCGCAAGATGGTCAACAAATTGTAGAAAAAGATGGTTATGTACCACTTTCGGCAAAGCTCGTAGAAGTAGAGCTTAAAAAGCTAGGTTTAAATTAATAAACTATAAGCAATAAAAAAACCGCTCATTGAGCGGTTTTTTTGTGCCTAAAATTAAGGGCCTGAAAGATAAACAGCTCCAAGTATTTTAAACGCTTATATACCACCTAATTTTTCGGCTTGTACTTTACACTGATTGTAGCTTTCAACACATTTGCCAGAGCATACTTGTTGCTTTAAGCCTTCGCCACTTGACTGCTGTTCACAGGTAGTTTCACATTGATAGTTTTGTTGAGCACACTGGTTAAGTTCAGGGCTTTGTATTTGGTTTTGACAACCAGCTAAAAATGCAAAAGTAAGGGCAACTACGCTTGTTTTTATTAAATTGTGCATGTTTAATCCTTAAAAAGAGAGTCGTAATAATACCAATTTTATTAAAAACATGATTATTTAGCGAATTAAATAACTTACTAACTGCGTTAAAAATTATTTATATAGAACAACTATACATCATAATTTTCACCTTGTTATTAAGCTATTTTTTTGTCGCTAGAATAGAACACTAATTTAATGCAATTGGTATAATATTAAATTTCGACCTGAATATTGTCGATTAATCTAACATTACCAAAATAGGCAGCAGCTAAAATAACAAACTTGGTGTCTTTGAGTGTAGCAGTTTTTAATGTATCTCGTTGAGCTATCTCAAAATAGTCTGGCTTTAGACCAGCTTGCTCTAAGCTCTGTTTAGCTAAGCTTTCAAGTTTTACGAAGTCTTTCTCGCCACTTTTTAGCTGTTCTGCGCATGTATTAAGCGTTTTAAATAATACGGTTGCAGTCGTTTTTTGCGCTTCAGATAAATAACCATTACGTGAACTCATAGCAAGGCCAGAAACTTCTCGCATTGTAGGGACACCAATCACTTCAACCGGAATTGATAAGTCGCGTGTCATGGTTTTAATGACTTGCAGCTGTTGAAAATCTTTTTCACCAAAGCAGGCATAATCAGGTTGTACTAGATTAAATAACTTAGTAACGATTGTTGCAACGCCTCTAAAATGCCCTGGGCGTGAACCACCGCAATAGCCTAATGAAATGTCAGGCACATCGACAAAGCTTTGTGCACCAAGTCCGTTAGGATAGATTGTTTCTACGCTTGGAGTAAATACAATATCGGTTTCAAGCTCAGCAAGACCTTGTTTGTCTTCGTTAAGTGTACGAGGGTAGTTATCTAAATCTTCGTTAGCACCAAACTGCATAGGGTTTACGAAAATGCTCACAACCACTTTGTCGGCCAGTGTTTTTGCTTTTTCGACTAGCGAAAAATGCCCTCGGTGTAAGTTTCCCATAGTTGGTACTAATGCCACGCTAAGACCTGCTTGTCGCCATGCTTTAATTTGGCTGCGTAATGATTTTATTTCAGTGATTGACTGCATTATTTAAACTCGTGTTCAGCGCAAGGAAATGCACCGCTTTTAACGTCTGTACAATATTTTTGAACGGCTGCAGGCATATTGCCTGTTTCGAGCAAAAAGTTTTTAGAAAATTTAGGAATATACCCAGCTGAAATACCGACTAGATCGTGCATTACCAGTATTTGGCCGTCAGTTAGGCTACCAGCACCAATACCAATAGTTGGGATACTTAGAGCGTCTGTAATGCGTTTTGCCAATGCACTAGGAATACATTCAAGTACTAATAATTGTGCGCCAGCAGCTTCTAGTGCTTTTGCGTCATCAATCATTTTTTGTGCTTTGTCTTCTTCGCGACCTTGTATTTTAAAACCACCAAATACATGCACTGACTGCGGTGTAAGGCCTAAATGCCCGCAAACTGGAATACCTTGTTGAGTAAGCGTTTTAATACACTCGTAAAGCCATTCTCCGCCTTCAAGCTTAATCATGTTTGCGCCAGCGCGCATAAGCTCAGCTGCATTTTTACAGGTATCACTTACGCTTGAATAGGTCATGAAAGGCAGGTCGGCAATTACAAATAATTCACGACTACCAGCGCGTACACAACGTGTATGGTATGCGATATCTTGATTGGTTACGCCAAGCGTGTCATCGCCACCTTGAAGTACCATGCCCAAAGAGTCGCCCACTAAAATAACTTCAACGCCGTTATCATGAAATAACTTTGCAAAACTGGCGTCGTATGCCGTTAACGCAGTAATTTTGTTATTCTCTGCTTTCATTTTATTTAAAGTAGAAACAGTTATTTTAGACATAATATTCCTCGCAGGCTGAGCCTAGGTTAATTACAGAGGTAATTGTTGTAAGTCGTTGAGCGGTAAATTTTTTGCAATGGTTTTTAATGCAACGCCGCTAGGTAAAATAAGTTCAGGTGCAAGCTCTAATAGTGGATACACTACAAACTCGCGATTATTCAAACCATAATGAGGCACTGTTAAGCGCTGTGTATTTATGATTTGATCATCAAATAATAGGGTGTCTATATCAAGAGTGCGTGGCCCCCAACGCTCTGCTTTTCTAACTCGACCGTGCTCAAGCTCTATACTTTGTGTTAAATCAAGTAATTGCTCTGGCTCAAGGCTTGTTTTAATACATGCAACGGCATTTATGTAGTCGGGTTGATCTTGTGGACCCATAGGTTTACTGGCGTAATAATGCGATACGCTCATAAATTCACAGTGAGGCAACTTTTTAAGCGCAATAACGGCGTTATCAAGCTGCTCTTTTGGTGAGTTTAGATTTGCACCTAAGCCCAAATAAACACAATGCATGGTATTACTCAGCAGGCTTTTTAGGTGCACGACGGCGTGTGCGCTTTCGTGGTTTAGGACCGCCAGGGTGACCTAGGTTCTTAACCATCTCTTTTTGGCCGTTAATGTCTTGGCCTAGATACTGTGTCCACCATTGTGCTAATTCGGTGTGCTGTGTTTCACCTGCATCAACACGTAATAACAAAAAGTCATAAGCGGCTTTAAAGCGAGGCTGTTGCGTTAGTCTGTAAGCGCGTTGCCCTGCTCGTTTATCTAAACGGTGCTGAATATGCCAAATGTCGCGAGCACCTAGTGTAAAGCGTTTTGGAACTGCAATGTGCTGAGCGCTATCGCTCAATACTTTATTCATTGCTTGAGCAAAAGCATCGTATTCAACGAGTTGCTCTTGTTCTTGAATTTCTTTAGTTCGTGCTAATAATGGAAACCAAAGTAGCGCTGCAAAAATAAATGCAGGTGTTACTTTTTTATCGGCATTTATACGTTCATCGGTGTTTTGAAACATTTGCTGAACAAGTGTGTGCTCTAGCCCACCAGGCTTTTTATTTAAAATGCTATCAAGGTCTGGAAATAGCGATTTAAATAAACCGTATTTACGCAGCATTAAAAAGTTAGCTTCAGCTTTACCGTTTAAAAACAGTTTAAGTACTTCTTCAAACAAGCGAGCTGGCGGAATGTTATCAAGCAAACTTGCTAGTTCTGTAATTGGTTTTTCGCTTTTCGGTGCGATGCTCATATCAAGTTTAGTGGCAAAACGCACTGCACGTAACATACGAACAGGGTCTTCACGGTAGCGAGTTTCTGGGTCACCAATGAGCTCAATTTGTTTGGCTTTAATTGCAGCTAAGCCGTTTGCGTAATCATGAATACTAAAATCATTGATTGAGTAATAAAGTGCATTGATTGAAAAGTCGCGGCGCTCTGCATCTTCTTCAATACTGCCAAATACGTTATCACGTAGTAATTGACCTTGATCGCTCGATTGGCTTATTTGGTTTTTATCTTCTGGCGCTTCGTGATGTCCGCGCATCGTTGCGACTTCTATAATTTCACGACCAAATACGATATGTGCTAAGCGAAAGCGACGACCAATTAAGCGACAGTTTCTAAAAAGTTTCTTTACTTGATCTGGCGTTGCATTGGTTACTACATCAAAATCTTTTGGTTGTTGGCCCAACAATATATCGCGAATGCAACCACCAACTAGGTAGGCGTCGTAACCACCATCTTTTAAACGGTACAGTACTTTGATTGCATTTGGGCTAAATTGTTTGCGCGAAATACCATGCTCACCACGAGTGACAACAATAGGTTCACTGCTTACCGAAGCGCTTTTTGCACTGGTATTCGGGCCGATTATTTGTCGGCAAAATTGAAAAAGCTTGGAAATAATAGTCTGTCTCCTAGAAGGTGTTGATTGACTTGTCATCGCAATCAAAAATTACAGCAAATAGGGAAGTTATAACCCAGTACAAGCTGTTTAACGTAAATAGCATATATTTAGGCGGCTATCATATACCAGCAGGGTTTAAAAATTAAGTTGATGTGTTGAAATTAAGCCGTTTTTAGCGATTTTTATTTACTTAGTTGAGTAAATTGGATGGCTTGACTCGTCGGATGCTGAGAAATCTGTATTTCGGGAACGTGTGGCACCTGTTTTAAGCTAAAGTTTTTAACTCCCCAAGCGACTAATTGTTCAATATTTAAATCGATTAGATCAGCAATTACAGGTAGTCCTAAAAACTCAAATGCACTGATTAATGCAGGTTTTGGATTGTTTTTACTAATTGCGGGTGCATAATTTTGTTTAGACAGTTTAAAGCCAGGTTTGGCAACCGCTAAAGGTAAATGAGCAAATTCAGGTACAGGGCTGTTGAGTTGTTTAAACAAACTAATTTGCCGAGCAGTAGGTTCAATTAAATCTGCACCTCTTACAATTCGATTAATCCCTTGATCAATATCATCAACAACCACTACAAGCTGATAAGCAAATAAACCATCGCTACGTTTAATTAAGTAATCTTCATGGGCAAGGGGACTATTTACCGTTATATCACCTTGGATTAAGTCACTAAATTGAGTCGTTGGATGTTGTTGAACTAAGCGAAGTGCACCGGATTCAGTGCTGTGATCAAGTACTTTGCAATGCCCCTGATAAATACCACCAATGGTTTTTATTTGTTTGCGAGTACAGGTGCAACCATAAATAAGCTTTTGTTTTAAAAGTGAGTGGGTAATATCTTGATATAAAGGCAAGCGCTGTGTTTGATAAACAACCGGTTCGTCCCAGTAAAGGGCGTAAGCGTGTAAGGTATTTAGAATATCGGAGTCGGCATTTTTTACAACGCGCGTAGTGTCTATATCTTCGATACGGACTAACCATTTACCTTTGTTTGCTTTTGCATCAAGGTAACTACCCACAGCCGCCACAAGTGAGCCAAAATGTAATGGCCCAGAAGGAGACGGTGCAAAACGACCGCGATATTTACGCACTGGCGCAGTAACGGCTGTAGGAGACATAACTAATTAATAGAGGTTAATTAGCCGCGTCCAGATTGTTTTTCTTTGATTTCTGCAAGTGTTTTACAGTCTACGCATAAATCGGCAGTAGGACGCGCTTCTAAGCGGCGTATGCCAATTTCGATGCCACAAGACTCACAAAAGCCAAAATCATCTTCTTTAATCAGGTTAATTGTTTTTTCAATTTTTTTGATTAATTTACGTTCGCGGTCACGAGTACGAAGTTCTAAAGAGAACTCTTCTTCTTGTGCAGCGCGGTCAACTGGGTCAGGAAAGTTAGCAGCTTCGTCTTGCATGTGCGATTTAGTACGGTCGACTTCATTGCGTAAATCATTACGCCAAGCTTCTAAAATCGCTCTAAAATGTGCACGTTGTGCATCATTCATGTACTCTTCACCTGGTTTTTCTTGGTATGGTTCTAAACCGGCTTGAGCCAATAAACCATGTTTCTTTTGGTCTGGCATAACTCTCTCCT
This sequence comes from Pseudoalteromonas sp. S3431, assembly GCF_000690035.1. NCBI lineage: Bacteria > Pseudomonadati > Pseudomonadota > Gammaproteobacteria > Alteromonadales > Pseudoalteromonadaceae > Pseudoalteromonas > Pseudoalteromonas sp. S3431. Next base: position 3,287 of record NZ_JJNY01000061.1, on the reverse strand, counting down.
AAATCCTTAATTTAATGCCTCAGCATTAGCCGGCGGTATAAATAACAGAATCTTATACCCTAGGCAAATTTATTTTTAATTAATCGAATTAGCTTCAACCATGTTCACTGATCAAAAAGTGTATTAATAGTCTATTTACACTTTTATTAATTCATGTATTCGCTCTTTAAAACTTGCCTAGTTATGTGGGCAAAAGTTTTAAAAACAAGCTGATTTGTACAATTTAACAAGGACTATTTTCGAGTCTTTGTCATTTCAACAGTAAGACTAGTTTAATTGTTTGTATTTATACATTATTTTACAAATGCTATTTTTTTATGAAGCAAAACCTCATTTGCTGAAATCTTTGCTTTGTATGCTAATACTTCAACCCCCGCCACAATTGCTTGGCTTAATAACGTGGCGTATTTTTTATCAATATGCGCAGCTGCACTTACGGTATTTATTCCTTCATGCAAAACAGCGAACAGTAATACTGCTCGGTGGCCTTGTTCGATCATTTCTATTAGTTCGCGGATATGTTTTTGTCCACGCAGTGTTTGCGCATCAGGAAAGTAGCCTTGCCCGCTTTGTGGTGCATCTTCGCTTAATAATGTGACTGACTTAACTTCTACATAGCAATCGGGCTTATTTTCGTCTGTGAGTAAAAAGTCGATACGACTGTTTTCGCTGCCGTACTTAACTTCGCTTTGCAATTGACTGTAGTCGAGTAGCTCGCTTATCACATTATTGTTTATTGCTTCTTCTACTACTTTATTAGCCACCGCTGTATTTACACAAATAAGCTGCGATAAGTTATTTTGCGTAAGCTCTAATGAATGCGGGTATTTTCGTTTTGCGTTATCGCTCGTTGAATAAAAAGCAGTAAAGCCTGGCTCAGCGCATCCCGTCATTTTACCTGTATTTGCACAGTGGGCGGTAAATTCGCTGCCATCACTTAATTGTAAATCAGCTAAAAAGCGTTTGTAGCGCTTTAATAATATGGCTGGTTGCAGCGCTGGCGTGTACTTCATAATAACTTCCAAAGCGTAAACACTGCTCAGCAGTGTGATTTATGTTATTTATCTCAAGCTGTTGGGAACTTAAGCGCTCTATAGTAAACTCGGTGGCACATTTAAGTGCAAGGGAATTCTAACATGAGTGAAAAATTTGTTGTTCAACTAAGCGAACAAGCAGCAGCGAGTCATTGGGGCGATAATGCGTCATTGTCTTTTAACGAGCGCGGTGCAACTGTTCATTTATCTGAGCAAGACACATTAAAAAATGTTCAAAAAGCAGGCCGTACTATTGCAAGCCAAGGCGTTAAAAATGTTGAATTAGCAGGTGATACTTGGTGTACAGAAAGCCAGTGGGCTTTTTACCAAGGCTTTGTAACACCAAAATCATTAAACGGTGTTGAGTTTGTTGATAACGCACAATCAGATATTAAAGAACTTGCTCACTTAAAAACGTCAGCAATTTGGGCACGTGAAATGGTTAACGGTACTGCCGATGACATTTACCCAGAAAGCCTAGCTGAAAAAGCAGCTGAGTTTATTCAATCATTAGCGCCTGAACACGTAAGTTACCAAATTATTAAAGGTGATGCGTTACTAGAACAACAGTGGATTGGTATTCATGCAGTTGGTCGCGGTAGTGTTCGCCCACCAGTATTGCTTGAGCTTGATTACAACCCAACAGGCGACGAAAATGCACCAGTAAGTGCTGCGCTTGTAGGTAAAGGTATTACGTTTGACTCAGGTGGTTACTCAATTAAATCAAGCGAAGGTATGCTTGGTATGAAGTGCGACATGGGCGGCGCTGCAACAGTAACAGCAGGTTTAGCATTGGCTATTAACCGTGGTATTGAAAAACGTATTAAGCTGTTTTTATGTTGTGCTGAGAACTTAATTTCGGGTCATGCATACAAATTAGGTGACATTCTTACTTATAAAAATGGCACAACAGTTGAAATTGTAAACACTGATGCTGAAGGTCGCTTAGTACTTGCTGATGGCTTAATGGCAGCAGGAGAGACTGGCGCTCCACTTATCATTGATGCAGCAACACTAACTGGAGCAGCGCTTGTTGCTGTTGGCCAAGAGTACAATGCTTTATTTGCACTTGATAAAGAACTTGCACGCGAAGTTGAAAGTTTTGCATCTCAAGAAATGGAAGCTGCTTGGCCACTGCCTCTTGAAAAATGGCATCAACAAAACTGCCCGTCTCCTTATGCTGATACGGCAAATAGCCGTGCACAAAAGGGTGGGGGTTACGGCGGTGCATCAAATGCGGCTGGCTTCTTATCACGCTTTGTGCCAAACGACGGCAAAGGTTGGGTACACATAGATTTAGCCGCTGCGTTTAACATGGGCAGCACAAGCCAGTGGGCAGCGGGTGCAACTACTCAAGGTATGCGTACAGTTGCGCGAACTTTACTAGAAAAAGCATAGTATTTACTAAATTTATGCTTTTTATACTTTGAATGAATAGGCACCACTTGGTGTCTATTTTTTTGTACGTGAAGCAAGCAATTTTATTTCATTTGCGGTAAAATCCGTCGCCAATACCTGTTTGAGTTTAATTTCTGCTTAACTCTAAGCTGCGCTCAAGCGTTATATCCACCACTGGGGTTTCTAATTATGTCAGATAAGTGCTACATCACAGCTCAACAACTGCTTGAAGATTCGTTCCGCGTAGCGGCACAAGTATACCAAGATGGCTTTCGTCCTGATTTTATTATTGGTATTTGGCGAGGTGGTGCACCGATCGGTATTGCTGTTCAAGAATATTACGATTACAAAGGCATTGAGACTGACCACATTGCAGTACGTACTTCGTCTTATTACGGTATTGGTAAACAATCGAAAGAAATTAAAGTACATGGTTTACATTACATAGTTGAAAACGCGAATGCAGGCGATTCATTATTAATTGTTGATGATGTATTTGATTCTGGTCGTAGTATTGTTGCATTAAAAGAAAAACTTTCAGAGCTTATGCGTTTAAACTTGCCACGTGATATTCGTATCGCATGCCCATATTACAAACCAAAAAACTCAAAAGTAGATACAGTGCCAGATTACTATATTCATGAGTCTGAAGAGTGGTTGGTGTTTCCGCATGAACTATCGGGTTTAACACCAGATGAAATTATTGCAGGTAAATCTGACCTTGCAAAAATACATGATATTTTGCTAGAAAAGTAAGATTCATAAGTAATACCAACCTGCATAAATCTTTGATCAATTTAACGAATTAAATTGCACTATAACGTCGTGAAAATTTTTATTTAGAACAACTAGATA
>NZ_JJNY01000060.1:0-10341 GCF_000690035.1 Pseudoalteromonas sp. S3431 | reverse complement strand
AATTAAATTGCACTATAACGTCGTTAAAATTTTTTATTTAGAACAAGATACAAAAACTTTAGCCTAGTTCTAGCGTAATTTTCTTAAGGTTAAATAGACCCCATACATAAGCAGATTGGTATAGTATTCATTTTACTTTGCAGTTTTAGTGGTGCCACCAAATAACTGTACTACGATTTACAAAGCAAAAAAGAGCAACAAGTGCTCTTTTTAAATTAGTCAATGTTGCTTAATTGGTTTAGATATCTTTAGGTTTTTCTATGTAATAACCTTGCACGCCATCTAAGCACAAGGTTTCTATAATATGTTTTTCTTCTTGGCTCTCAACACCTTCGGCAAAAACATTAACACCAATGCGGTGGGCTAAATCGACCATTAAGCGCATAAAGTACTGATTGTTTTTATCATCTTCTAGGCCGCGAGTATAACTGGCATCCATTTTAATAAAGTCAGGTTTTAAATCGCGGAAAAACTTAAATGAGGTTAAACCAACACCAAAACGTTCAACAGTTACACGTGCGCCCACTCGGTGAACCATATCAATAAAGCGCTTACTTGCTTTAATATTTTGTTGTAAGCCGAACTCGCTCACTTCAAAAATAAGTTTTGATGCAATATGGGTATCTTTTAATAAGCGACGCTCTAACCAAATTACAAACTGATCGTTATGAGCGCTTGAAGCCGTGACATTTAAACCAAAATATTTTTCAGAAAGGTTACGACTTTTAACTTTTTCAAGTGATGAATCGATAATTAATTTATCTATATCAACTGCCATACCAAGCTTTTCAGCCATAGCTAAAAATGAAGCTGTAGGCAGAACTTGATTATCTTCTGTTTTGAAGCGAACTTGAATTTCAGCGTATGCTTTAATACTTTTACCAAGCGGCATAATATTTTGCATAACCAAATGAACTCGTTTGGACTCAATAACCTCGTTAATCACTTTACGCCAGTTTTGATTACCAAACCCAGCACTTACATTATTTACAAGATCGGATTCACGCTGTACATGCCATGCATTAATTTGCTTAGACTGCGCCATACTCATCGCATTATCAACAACTGAGAGAAGTTCGCCTAACGGCTTACCCTTTTCATAACCAACAATACCGGTATTAGCCACTGAGCTTAATTCTTGATTCTGCTGATATTGAGTGAAACGAGATTGTAAGTTTTCGCCAAAGCGTTCGGCTTCTTTAAGTGGTATATGGGGAAGTACAACAGCAAAATCAGAACTATTTAATCTAAATAATTGACTGCCAGCATACGTGCCACTTATATGTTTAATTATATCAGCCACACCCTTTACGTACTCATCACCTTTTTGATAGCCACGGCTTTGATTTATTGCTTGCAGCTCGCTACAGCGAATCATTGCTAATGAGCCAAAAGTACTTTGTTCACTATTTTCAATGTTTTTTTCGTAGTACTCAACAAACATATTACGATTACCTAGCGCGGTAATTACATCTTTATATGCTTCGTGTTTAATATTGAGCGCTTCACTTTGTATATATTCATTTTTTGTTTTAAGAAAGTGCGATAAGCGGTTAAAACTTGGTACTAAATCTTTTCCTAAGCTTTTTAGTTTAGAGCTATCTAGCACTGTTTCTAATTCACCGGCTTGGTTTTGGTTAATATAAACATCGATAACGTCAGAGACGGTCATACTGATACTTTTATTTAGATGATTAAAAATAGATTGCATCAAAATAATAGGAATAATTACTAAAACAGCGGAAATAAAGATAATAATAAAAAGTGATATTTGAAGTTGTTCAGCTAAGTGTTGAATATTAACTGTAAATTCAACTTTTATATCTGCAGCCTTATTTACCGCAAACTGCGGTCGGGCAGAGTTAAAAATAGACTGTATAAAATCTGCAAATAGTGGCAGGTCAATAAGGGAGTTAACGTTAAATACTTCTGCGCCTTGGTAATCTCGTAACGTAAAGCTTGAGAACGTTTTACCATCAGCCAATGATTTTTTTAAATTTTGTACTAAATTATCGTCAAAAGAAAGGTCGTTTATATAGTTGGTAACGCTAGCTTGCGCATTTTTTTGAGCTTCACTTACTGCATTATCAAAGCTTACCGAAATGAAATAGCTTCCAGCTGCAACACATAATAACCAAGAAATTATTTGTATAAAGATAAGTTTTTTAAAGCCAGCCATTTTTTCAGTCTTTTAATAGTTCAAAAGGGAAGGAATGAAATCCTGATTAGTAAATCAGAGCAAATTATTAGCGCGATTTGTTTTTTTATTTATAAAACAGAGGGTAGTGGAATTTAGAATAAATGTCTATGAAATTATTAGAATTGGCTCCCCCTCCCCGACTCGAACGGGGGACCTGCGGATTAACAGTCCGTCGCTCTAACCAACTGAGCTAAGGGGGAACTAAAGTAGAAATTTTATTATGATGATTTGGCTCCCCCTCCCCGACTCGAACGGGGGACCTGCGGATTAACAGTCCGTCGCTCTAACCAACTGAGCTAAGGGGGAACTACATCATAAACATAAACTTGGCTCCCCCTCCCCGACTCGAACGGGGGACCTGCGGATTAACAGTCCGTCGCTCTAACCAACTGAGCTAAGGGGGAATCGTTTATGGTTGAAAAACTTGGCTCCCCCTCCCCGACTCGAACGGGGGACCTGCGGATTAACAGTCCGTCGCTCTAACCAACTGAGCTAAGGGGGAAGCGTCTTGCCTTTCAACGGGGCGAAATATTAATGACCGCGCCGCAAAGTGTCAACATATAAAAGTTATAAATTTAAAAAAGGTGGTTATTCGTTGTTTTTATGTTCGATCTGCGTGTTTTGTGACTTCATTTAAAGAACCTTTTAAAAAATAGAGTTACGATTTTAGACGATATGCCGATTTTTGAGATCGCCTTTCTTAGTTCTTTGAGCAAATAAAATACAATGTTAAACCGCTTAGCTGTAAAAAATACGCACAAAATATAAAAAGTAACGTTTGTATTTTTTATTGTTGGTCTGTTTTGTCAAAAAAGTAAAAGCTTTAAATTGATTTTCGATAATCACAGAAGTGAATTATTTTTTACAACTTATATGTACGATGGTGATTATATTGTCAGAGCTCAAAAATAATACAATCAATACGTTGCGTTATACTTTCATTTTTTTCACAAGAAGATAATCAGGTTAATAAGGCAATTTATATGTCGAGATGGTTTTTGCTCTAAAACCAGAAAAACGCGATAAGTTGAATATTTGTAATAAGTCAGAACTGAGTAAAAAAAGCATCACTCTAAAAGCCTTTGTAAATGCGGGCTTGAATGAGTTATCCACGGTTTCTGTGGATAACTCTGTTTATGAAACTTTAAGAACATCAGCGGCACCAGCATTTTAGAGTGCTACAACGATTTCAAGCTTTTAAATCACTATTTTTATTTTATTAAAAAACAACAGGTTACTATTATCAATTTAAATCATCTAACTCGATGAGAGAATTTTTTCGTTACGATAAAATAAAGCATGTCTTTGTGTGAAAATGCATCAGTAATGAACGGGGGTTTGTAAAGAAAAGTAACTAAAATGTGTTTTAATTGTTTTTTGGCGGCTTAGTGCTCAATTTTAGCAAAAATATCTAAAAATAGATCTTTACTGTTTTGTCGAATAGTTAGTTTTATGTTTCCTTCAAATCTGTTGATAAATCCGTGGCTTGAATTGTCTTGATGCTTTAAAATGATTTGCTCAGTAAAAGAGGCTTATTTATTTCATGCGCGCAATTTCAAAAACTCAGACTCGCCCAGATTTACTAAACGATCCTATCTTGCCTACATTAAAGACCATGACCATTCCGATGATTTTTGGCATGATCACGTTAATGATGTTTAATATTGTTGATACATTTTTTATCAGCTTATTAGGCACAGAGCCATTGGCTGCAGTTAGTTTTACGTTTCCTGTTACGTTTACAGTTATTAGCTTAGCCATTGGGTTAGGTATTGGTACGTCGGCAGTTATAGCTAAAGCTTTAGGTAGCAACAAAATAGATGAAGCGCGTTTTGACGCAAGCGTTTCAATATTGGTTGCTTTTGTTTTAGTGCTTATTTTATCGTTTATTGGCTATTTGCTAATCGACCCCATATTTACGTTATTAGGCGCAGGTGAGCAGGTACTTCCTTTAATACACGAATACATGAATGTATGGTTTATCGGTAGCGTATTTTTAATAACCCCAATGATTGGTAACTCGGTACTGCGTGCCAGTGGCGATACTAAAACGCCCAGTATTGTAATGGGCGGGGCGGGGCTTATAAATGCGGTTCTCGATCCTATGCTTATATTTGGTTTTGGCCCTATTCCTGCGTTAGGTATTCAAGGTGCCGCTATTGCAAGTGTAATAGCATGGGGAGTTGCTGTTGTTATTATTTTATATTTACTAATAGTAAAAAAACGGTTGTTGAGTTTAAAAGCCGGGTCGCAAACGGTGGTAGGCGCTATTCGTAAAATATTAAAAATAGGTTTACCCGCCGCAGGCGCAAACATGTTGACCCCGGTTGCAATGGCTGTGATGACCGCTATGGTTGCACATCACGGACCTGAAGCCGTCGCCGCATTTGGGGTAGGCAGCCGGATAGAATCTATAGCCAGTATTCTTGTACTTGCTTTGTCGATGACATTACCCCCGTTTGTGAGCCAAAACTTTGGAGCGGGTAAATTATGCAGAGTAAAAGATGCTTATATTGGTACCTTAAAATTTGTGATGATTTGGCAATTTGCTATTTATATTTTGCTTATTGTTTTTTCAGGCTTTATTAGTCAAATGTTTGGTAAAGAACAAATGGTAATTGATGTGATAAAACTCTTTATTTACACCATTCCGTTTAGCTACGGTTTGCAAGGGGTGATCATATTATCTAATTCTTCGTTTAATGCTTTACATAAACCAATGAATGCACTGTTTTTAAGTACTATTCGTTTATTTGTTTTTTACCTACCGTTTGCTTATATAGGTAATGAGCTAGCTGGTTTAATTGGATTATTTATTGGTGCGGCACTGGGTAATTTATTTACTGCAATGGTGGCATATAAATGGTTTATGAAAGAGCTCGATGCGTTGAGCAGTCAATCATTACGGGAGTGCAATAGTTGAGCGATCATTTTCAGTTAAAATCACATTTTAAGCCAGCAGGCGATCAGCCTACCGCGATTAAACAACTGTGCGAAGGGTTAGAAGCGGGGCTTGCACACCAAACCTTATTAGGTGCTACGGGTACAGGTAAAACCTTTACCATGGCTAATATTATTAACGATTTAAATCGTCCAACAATAATTATGGCGCACAATAAAACGCTTGCTGCTCAGTTATATGGTGAGATGAAAGAGTTTTTCCCTAAAAATGCCGTTGAATACTTTGTATCGTATTACGATTACTACCAGCCAGAAGCCTATGTTGTATCAAGCGACACATTTATCGAGAAAGATGCTTCGATAAATGAGCATATAGAACAAATGCGTTTAAGTGCGACCAAAGCACTGCTTGAGCGCCGCGATACCATTATTGTGGCATCGGTATCGGCTATTTATGGTTTGGGTGACCCTAAATCATACATGAAAATGATGCTGCTTTTAAAAGTCGGGGAAAAAGTCGATCAACGCGATATGCTACGCCGCCTCGCCGAAATACAATACACCCGTAACGATGTAGATTTTAGCCGTGGTACATATCGCGTGCGTGGCGAAGTGGTCGACATATTTCCTGCCGAGTCAGATACCTATGCCGTACGCGTAGAAATGTTTGATGACGAAATAGAGCGCTTAAGTATTTTCGACCCGCTTACTGGTGCTATCGAAAAGCACATAGTACGCACCACTATCTACCCAAAAACACACTATGTTACCCCGCGTGAGAAAATACTCGGGGCTATCGATAAAATACAAGAAGAACTAAAAGATCGAAGAGCGCAGTTACTCAGTGCTAATAAATTAGTAGAAGAGCAACGCGTAACACAGCGTACGCAATACGATATAGAAATGATGCGGGAGCTAGGTTATTGCTCAGGTATAGAAAACTACAGCCGCTATTTATCGGGTCGCACGCCAGGCGATCCGCCGCCTACGTTGCTTGATTACCTCCCAGACGACGCATTAATGATTATTGATGAATCGCACGTAACCGTATCGCAAATTGGCGCCATGTACAAAGGCGACAGAAGCCGTAAAGAAAACCTTGTTGAATATGGTTTTAGAATGCCCTCAGCAATGGATAACAGGCCGCTGCGTTTTGAAGAGTTTGAAGCCATAGCACCACAAACTATTTATGTATCGGCAACGCCTGGCGACTTTGAGCTAGAGCGTTGCGTAGGCGAAATTGCTGAGCAAGTAATTCGTCCAACAGGGTTGCTTGACCCACTTATAGAAGTGCGCCCAGTAGGGGATCAGGTTGATGATCTTTTATCAGAGATTTATAAAAGTGTAGAGAAGGGCGAACGTGTACTTGTAACTACACTTACAAAGCGTATGTCTGAGGATTTAACCGACTATTTAAGTGAGCATGGCGTAAAAGTGCGTTACTTACATTCAGACATTGATACGGTAGAACGAGTTGAAATAATTCGTGACTTACGAGCTGGCGTGTTTGATGTGTTAGTGGGCATTAACTTACTGCGAGAAGGCCTTGATATGCCAGAGGTGGCACTTGTTGCCATACTTGATGCCGATAAAGAAGGCTTTTTACGCTCAGCTCGCTCTTTGATACAAACCATTGGCCGTGCTGCTCGTCACTTAGATGGCCGCGCTATTTTATATGGCGACAGAATTACAAAATCAATGGCAAAAGCCATGGACGAAACTGCGCGCAGACGCGAAATTCAACATGCTTACAACGTTGAGCACGGCATAGAGCCTCATGCTCTGGCTAAAAAAATACTCGATGTAATGGATGTAGGCGAAGAAGCCGGCCCTAAAGACAACCTTAAACTTATTCGTAAAGAGTCTAAAAAGGTACTTAGTGCGAAAGAAATTGCTGTGCAAATTAAGCAGTTAGAAACCAAAATGCATGCATACGCAAGCGACCTAGAATTTGAAAAAGCGGGCTCTGTTCGCGATGAAATACATGAACTACAACAACAGTTGATTAATTAAAAATGACAGCAAACTTTACTCCTCTTATTACTGCGCTTGAAGACGCGCCAATTTTAAAAAATGAACTGTGTCGTGTTTTTCATGGCCGAGGCCACAGCGTCGAAGCGTTAAGTCATATTAATTTAGACTTTTACCCGCCCAGTTTATTTTTAGTTTCGTACGACGAAATTGACGAGCAAACACTAAGCGAGCTTACCGATGTTGTGTGGCAGTGGGCACAAAAAAACCAGCCAGAGCTTATTAGCTCACTTGTGTATCAGCAACGCGCTGGCGTACAAAGCCAAAATACCGTGGTTTATGGGCAATTACCTAACCCGCATGTTGTAACCGAAAATGGCATTCGTTTTTTGGTTGATTTACAGAGCCGTCAAAATACCGGAATATTTCCCGATATGCGCAGCGGCCGTGAGTTTGTAATGGCTAATAGTAAGCATGGCAAAGTGCTTAATTTGTTTTCGTATACATGTGGGTTTTCGCTTGCAGCCATGCAAGGCGGGGCAGATCATGTAATGAACATGGATATGAGCAAAGGCGTGCTAAAAGTCGGCAAGCAAAACCATCAACTAAACGGTTTTGAGCGCGGCGTAAGTTTTTTACCGCACGATATTTTAAAATCGTTTGGAAAACTAAAAAAAGCAGCCCCGTTTGATTTAATAATAGTTGATCCGCCAAGCTTTCAAAAAGGCAGCTTTATATTAACTAAAGACTATCAAAAAGTGCTGCGCAGATTGCCAGAGCTACTTTGCGATACCACACAATTGTTATTGTGTGCTAATAGCCCAGAGCTTAGCGAAGAGGCGTTTAAAGCGTTAATAAACGAGCACACCCAAGGCGCAATTGAATTTGTTGAGCGTCTAGCCCCCACCGAGCGTTTTATTGAAGTAGACAGCAATAAAAGTTTAAAAGCGCTTGTCTATAAAATGTCACAAATACCTGCTTAAATGAAGCTCAGTAAACGCTTAACTGCCATTGATACATTAATTTCGCAGCATCACGATATTATTTGGGATTGTTGCTGCGACCATGGTTATTTAGGCATGGCGCTATTAAAGCGCGCAGCTGCAAGCCAGGTTATTTTTGTAGATATAGTCGCCACTTTAATGAACGACCTAGAAACGCAATTATCATCTATTAATAAATTACAAAAAACCTGTGATAAAAATCCGCAGTGGCAGGTCTTATGTCAGGATGTAGGCAAAATTGAAATTGCTCAAAGAAAAAGCCAAGTAGTTGTAATAGCAGGTGTTGGCGGTGAGCTGTTGTTAAGTTTAGTACAACAAATTATTGCTAATAACGCAGTTGAGCATTTAAATAATGTTCGGTTTATTTTATGCCCAGTGCATCACACTTATAAGTTGCGAGTCGGTTTAAAGCAATTAGGTTTAGGGCTTGTTAGTGAACAAATAGTTTACGACAACAAACGTTTTTATGAAGTGATTGAAGTGAGCTTTAGTACCAATAATGAGATTAGCCATACCGGCAACAAAATGTGGGACTTTGCTAGTACAGAGCATGCTATGTACCAACGGCAACTCATAAATCATTATAATAAAATGCTCAATAAAGATAAGCCATACTATCAAAAAGTTATAACAGACTATCAAGAACTCACCGATAGTTAAAAAAGCCCAAAAGTAGGGCGTACATGTGATCTAATTACGACATTGACGACGTAATGTGTTCATAGTTTATATCGCACAACGCGAGTTTATTTGGTTTATTTATGTCAGATAACAAGAGTCACATTAATCATTTGCTTAGCAATGAGCAAAAATGGCAACACAGTTACGAGCAACCTATTTCTTATGCACCCCTTGTGCAATTAGCTAATAGTAACTGGGTGGTGCCACAGCATTTTTTACGTTACAAGCACACGCTTCAAAGCGTAAACGAAGTACTTGAGAGTATTGAATTTTCGGCTCATTTTAGAGTGCTTGCTGCACAAAAAGGTGAAGAAATTTACCTACAAGTAGCAGTGCTGAGCCCAGATAACTACCAAAAAAGCGCATCTACTAATGAAGCCAAAGCTAAAAAACTATTATTTGGCAGACGTTGGATAGTAGAGGAAAACTTACCTACCTCAGAGCTTATTCAAACCGCATTTTTAGCGTTAAAAGTAGCGCGAGAACATGAAGTAAGAGAGCTTTTTCAGTTAATGCAAAGCGGCGCAACAAGCACGCCATTTAATAACCATCACGACTTACCGGTAATGGCGCAAAACCCTGAACTTGTTAAAAGCGAAGCGGTTACAAGTAACGTTGATGAAGTGCTTAAACGCATTGTATTTGCAGGAAAAAGCATTGAGCTTAAAAGCCAGCAGCAAGTAGCCGAGCAACATTTATATACTGTTGAGCTGTTGTGTGAGGATTGCCAGCTTAGCGAGTTTAATAAAAAAACAATTGCGTTTTTAACAGCAGATCCATCCGTTAATAGCTTTTTACACGGCTTAATTGCGGCATTGGTGGCCACAAGTAACGACTACGTAAACGAGCAGTTTAAATACAAAGGTTTTGCCCGCTTTAGTAAACACGTTGCGGTTGAACAAATAGGTAACCTAAGTATCGCTATGCGCTCGCCAAGTACCGTAGGGCTTTGCTCTATGGGTAAGCAACATGCTAATCAGTTAAACTTTGAGATAGACAGTGGGCGAGCACCACAGGGCTGCGGGCAAGCTATTGGTGGGTTTTTAGCTGCTCACGGCATTGAGCAGCCAGAAAATGCGCATTTATATCCAAATTACTTATAACAATTTAAAGTTTATTAATTTCATCTTTAACGTTAAAGCTCGAATCAGTAACAATAGCCTCAAGTGTTTGTACGCGCTCTTTTAATGCAAGCACTTGTGCGTTTGTTTCAGCTAGTTGTTTATGGGCATCGTTGTTGTTGTTTTGCATTTTATGCTTAAACTCAAGGTGCTTTTTATACATATCGTAAACTACTCCTGAGCCAACCGAAATTAGCACAATAAGTACAATCATCGTAGTTCCAGACATAACCTCATTCCTTATCATTTTATTATTCGTTGTTTATGGTTAAAGTATAACCTTTAAGCGCTTTTGATAAAGCTGACAATTGTAACTTAATTTGTATACTTTACTTAAGCCAAGCTTTGAGAGTGTTCATCATTTATACACTTTAGATATTGTTTAATGGCTAGGGCGTGTTAATCTTTGTGGATTGAAATTTGTTCAACCTAGGGGCGATTAAATCGCGGCGCGAGGTTTGTA
>NZ_JJNY01000059.1:0-66034 GCF_000690035.1 Pseudoalteromonas sp. S3431 | reverse complement strand
GTTAAGGGATTGGTATTACATATTGAACCATAATAATATTTAAATTTATTTATCTCTAGCCAGAGCTTTCAGTGAGAACAAAGTAAATTCAACGCAGTTAGCGCTTAAAATAACTACTTGAGATAGATTTATTGCCCAGAGTTCAAGTTAATTAAATATTACCTCAAGGCCCTGCCAAGCTAGCTGTAATGCCAGTAATGTTAATATGCATTTAAAAATACACTTAAATTTTTCTGTCGGTATACGATGCAGTAATCGAACACCCAACCATGTACCTAATGCACCACTTAAAATCATTGCTCCAACCAAAGGCAACCATTGCCAAAAGCTAAAACCAACCGCTGCATATACGCCCGCTTTAAATAAATGTTGAACCGACATAATGCCAGAAAACGTCGCCGTAAATCGCAGCTTGCTGTAATTGCTCATGTGCAAGCAACTTCCAACGAGTGGCCCACTTGCCCCAACAAACATAGAAATAAACGTGGTAACAAAGCCGGAAAAAAAACGCCACACGACCGAACTGCTTTGTAACGCAGTGGGGATTTTTCCCCACAATAAATAAATTACAAAAAGCCCCACTATTAATTTCATAGCATCAAGTTGAATATCGACAATAACAAAACTCGATAATATAGCCCCTGCACTCCCTCCAAGCGTAAAATAAATAAACATTTTTTTGTCTATATGCTTAAAACTGAGTAATAACCGATTTGTGTTCGAACCTAATTGCACAAGCCCATGTACAGGCACAACCAACGTCATTGGCATAAATGATGCCATTACAACAAGCAACATCAACCCGCCGCCGGCACCGAATGCAGCTGAAAAAAATGAAGTGAAGCCCGCTAACACAATAAAAACGCTCGCCAACAGAGGCGAAATAAGATCGGTGGTAAATAAATCCATCTGTAAACCATGCTTTTAATAGAGCCATAATAATGGCGATTAAATATACCAAGGTCTACTGCTATTTTTCATCAACCTGAACAGCCATTTTACCTGCGTGTAATGTTACTTAATTTTTGCGCTTTATTTGCACATTTAACAAATACCCTATACCCCACTTCATTATTTGGATTAATCACGTGATAAAACTAAAATCAGAGTTTTTAAAGCTTGTTTTCATGAGTGTAACAGCCATTGGGTTATCAGCATGTGGTAGCAATAACGACAAAGACACAACTGAAACAGAAGCGATTATTATTGATAATACTTCACCCAATACAACAACGACTACAGTAATAGAAGTAGACCCTTTTAATTTCGAAGGTGGTGCATTGGTATCAGCTATAACAACTCAATTGTGTACATTGAGTAATGGCGATGAAACGTCATGCTATAAAATTGAGATTGCAGGTGCACCTGCAAATCATGAAATAGGTATTTTTTGCCCAAACACGATTACCTCAAATGCTGATGAAGCGGGTATTTGGTTTGATGGCAATGGCGAGGTATATGACATTACCGGTGATTTTATTTTAAATTTACCCGCATTATATAATGATAGCCACTGGCAACTTTATGACGAAAGCACAGGACAAGTAAATATCACAAATACGTATGCATCATGCGATGGTGCAGCAAGGCCCAATGTAAAAGAACAATACCAAAACCACTGCGTAGAATGCTCAATAGAGTATGTAAATGGTGGTATCTCGCAATCATTTTTAATACCTATAACCCCCGTAACCGCAAACCAAGCAAATAGTGTTGGTAGATCAAATATAGGCATCGCGCTTAATGGAGTTGTGTTAGCTGCTCCTGCCCCTGTAGATGCCATTTTAAGTGCCTATACCATAGCCGCATTTGATGATTGTGCAGGCCACATAAACCTTAATGAAGGCTACCACTATCATGGCGAAGCAGGTTGTAGCCAAACGCAAGCTCAATCAGACGGACATGCTGCAATGGTAGGTTATGCATTTGATGGTTTTGGGATCTTTGCCATGCTAGGGAGCAATAATACAGAACCAACTGATTTAGATGAATGCAGAGGACATTACGACGACACACGCGGCTATCATTACCATGCAGCAAGCGTCTCAGAAAATATGTTTATTGGTTGTTACAAAGGCGAAACCGCACAATAAAAAGGACAACAAAATGAAAATGTTAACTATATCAAAAATGGTTATTGTGACTTTTACATTAGGCAACTCATTTTATGCGTTTAGCCACGCAGGCCATGGTAATACCGCACCTTGGCATGCATGTGAAAACAAAAACCTTAACCAAACGTGCACCTATACAACACATAATCAAAAAGCAACCGGTACTTGCCAAGCAATGAATAATGTACTTGTGTGTGTACGTACTCAACCTCTCGAAAACATAATAGAAAAAGCCACTAAAAGGACGAAAAATGAAGTGACTCCTCAAAGCTCTGCTTATAAGTTAAGTAAACAGGCTACACATTAATATTTTAGCCACTATGACTTTCGAGTTACCCTGAGTTGAATGCAGCCTTGATTATTATGGTACAAAGACCACACATCATTTGGGAAAGCATAAAAATAGCCCGAGGAGCTAATCTGTAACGTCTTCGAGTTTTTTTGATAATGTGAGAGAGCTTCATACTGATGAGGGTGCGGACTACCATCGTTTGTAACCGCCTGCGCTTTACCAGAATCGTTTGCGATACACCCAACAGCAATAAACCATCGCATATGCTCTACCCGTTTAGTTCCCCAAAAATCGGTAGAGCGATTCTGCGTTGCTTGTTTAAATTTACGTTCAGTCATTCCCAAAATAGACGATGCAAATCGAATAATGTCGCCCGCCGTTAATTTTCCATCCTCTGTACCAAGCCAATCACATTCATCTTTACTATCTTGCCACTCGCCTTCAGAGTCAAAAATATACCGTTCACCCTTATTCATGTAAATGTACGTTGGAGTCCAATGTTGCTTAGCAAATACATTAACAACCGTCGATTCCCCAACCTCTAATTTTATTGTTGGCCAATATTCAGGATGTTCAATAGGCGATATTTCTTGACGCTTAAATACACTCTCGTGGAAATTTTCATTATTTGCTGTAATCACACAATCCACATTGCGCGGACGAGATCTAAACTTAGCAAATATTCCTTTAAATGAATTATGAAGTACGCCACAAGGATTTGGATTAAGCTGATTTAAAATGTTATCCCGAAAAAATAAACCGCTCTCCTGCGCTTCCTTTATCATCCACTCAAGTGCAATATCTGATAAATCTGTATCATAATACCCGCCACCGACATCGGAATGTACGCCTGGAAACCACATTTCTTTAACGTCTCGATCAACTAAATTCTCACTCCAGCGAGTAACACAAAAACTACTTCGCTTCTCATCCATTGCCATTGCGTGCCTAGCAATACTTATATGTTTTCCCAAACTAGTATCGTGAAAACGCCATGACGCAGGGTTATCCAACAAGTTAAATAGCTCCATGTCATTTGGTATACCCAATGCCCCCACCGTTTCCCATACGCCTATAAAATGAATAGGTAAGCTTTTTTTATTGTTAATATATAAACTCTTAGGGATCCTCTCTAGTTTTGACTTATAGTTTTCAAAATGTCCGTGGGTCTTTTCCCACCGCGCTTTGTTATTTTCAAGCTTATTAAAATCAAGTAGCCCAAGCCCTAACAGCCCACCTAAACTCCTCGCCGTAAATGCTCCTCGGCTAAACCCAAAAATAAATACTTTGTCGCCTTCGTTGTAGTTACTCGCTAACCAATGATAAGCACTACAAATATGCCTTTTTATACTTTTACCTAAAGCTCCATCAATTATAGAATCTTTTAGCCCCGTTTCTTCGCCCCCAAGACCTGGGTGGTAGTACAACTTTTGTGTGACTTCTGAATTATCTTTTTTCGCTAGCGCGTGGTAGAGCTTGACGACATTGGTTGGTGCGGGAGCACCATTGTCTTCTTGTTGAGGATTATTCCATGTGCCGTCACAGCAAATTACTAAGTTAGCCATAATTAACTTCCTTGCATCAATTAATGTTTATTATATCAATTCGCTTAATTAAGAGATTATTTTGAGCTAAGAAAATCGTATCGATAATAAGGCAAAAATTTCGTTATTTAGTTGTTATCACTCATTGCTCTGCATCCAGCATCGAGATGTAGTCGTATATCAGAAATTTTTACGCAGTTAACGCCAGATTTAACCCCTCAAATTGATTAAGTATTATTGCGGATTGGTATTACTTATTGTTACTTGAATTCAAGTATTAAGTGACAAACGTTAATTAGTCAAAAATAAAATCCTAAAAACGAAGATCTGTAGTTCAAAAACACATTGTTAATGATGCTCTAAAATTGGCAGATATTTTGAAATATTACAGATAATAAAAAGCAGCAGATTTTTATTATTTGCGGGCTTCTTATGGTTTTCGAAGAACGGTTCAAAAACCTTTATTAATGGAATTTTAACCCACCACCTAATTCACTGTTTTTAAATTATTTTAAAAACAACAAAAAACCAAACTAGTGCTACCCGTCGTACTAGAAAGAAACGCGATAATAATTTTTTAAAATTTCTAAATAAATTATGATTGCATTTGATCATAAACACGCTTCTTAACTGGGATTTTATGGTATTTAATTAAATCGCTAATCAGGTAAATAGCAAAATAGCTTTCTTTTTCATTGTATTTGTTTGCCACGTATCGTGACCTAAGAAATATAAAAATCAACACTTCAGTTACTAACCTTATCGCAATCCATATTTCAGCAAAAAATATAGCTGCTATTAGCAACATAAAAGCGACTTTCACCCAACCATATTGATCGATGTCGTATACTAATTCAAAGAAATTTGCTGAGGCACTGGGGTGAAGCGATAATATAGTACACAAAGAGCATAATGCGAGTGTAAGCGCCAAAATACGAGGTTTAGCTGTTTCGTTATAAATCATTCCAAAATAGTCGAAGGTTCTGTAAGTCCAAAGCCAATGATGCTCTGACATTCTATTTAAGTAAGGCTTTACATCATTAACATATTTCAGATAATCTTCCCGAACAATAGGAAAATTAGCCTTAAGCCAGATGATTTTTAACCTATTTAAATCTTTAGTGCCTTTCGGACCATACTTATCAATAAAATCTTCGACTACTGCACTCTTAATTTTTATAACAAAAAAACATACTAAAACAACAAAAATAATTATGTATAGCGTAGAAAATAAAATACCACGAACCGGCTTTAACTCTTCAAATATTTCAAGCTCATTACTAAAGTAATAGAGTAAGTACCCCCCGAGTACTGTATGCAATAGAATTAGCAGCGCTATTGGTAAAACTCGCTTCACACGTCCCTTTAAGCTGTAAAACTCTATGTAATATTGATTAGCAAAAGCATAAAACTGATCCATCAAAGTCTCTTTAATAAATAACTACTTGTTCACCCAATCTAAGTGATTAGCCTTAAAAATCTCTACACCTTTTCTGCGGACTCGCTCTATCCAATCTTCCGCTTTATTTACGCCCACATTAAAATGCTCCACTGCTGCTTTTTGCAGTACTCGGTGCTCATTCTGTATTGTGGTTGGCATTAGCGCTGCATCATCTGTATTAATACAAACAGTAACTGCCCCTTTTCTTAAACCAAATTTATTATACTTTTCACCGTGTTTAAGCCAATCTTGTTCTGGTGGGTCCCATCTAAAAATCGGATGCTCATGATAGTGTTCAAATCGGCCAATATAAATATTTGAGGTTGGGCAAGCTTCAATAATTATGCCTTTCGCTGCATAATACTCCATAGACCAATCTTGAATAGCTTCATATAAATCAAGTTCAGGAAGGGAGATAGAATCAAACAAGCGACCGTTGGCATAACCAAAAGTGTCTACCTTTGAATCACAAAAACAATCTATGCTGACAATTTTTTCGCGTTTTGAAAAGTAATCACCGTCTAAATTACCCTGTAAATATTTTTCCCATAGCTTAACTTTCTTACTAGTAATATTACTTTTACTAAAGTCATTACTATCTATTACCCATCCGCTATAAATAGCGTCACCTTCTACAATATCAGTCAAATTAAACTTTGTACGTTCATAAACTTTTAGATGAAGCGGGCAATTGCGTCTTAATAACCATGCATCATACAAGCGCTTGGGAGTTTGGGACTCACCAAATAAAAACTCGCTCCAATATTGGATTTTCTCTTGTAAAAGGGGTAAAACGCCAACTAAACTAGGAACAGATTGAATCACAGTTAACGCTTTATGGTAGCACCACACCAAATTATCTAAATGCTCTCCAACTGTTAAATAAGCCGTCTGCTGACGTTTTGCCCACTGTTTAGGCTCAATACCTAACGCTAAACCATGGCCTATCCTGTCATTTTCTTGAAAATCGCAAAATACGACAGCTTCATCAACAGCTCTCATTCCCGATAACAAATGGCTAAAATCTTCTCCCGCATGTACAGTTATATGCGGCTTAACTTGTCTATTAAAAACAATACCTCGCACAGGATACTTACTATCTCTTAACCTTCTTAGTGCTGGTGCAAAAACTTCTATCGGTAAATAATTTTCATTACCAGCCACATCATAGCCTCTTATAGCCTTACGCAGATCAACCATCACATCTGTTTTGTTGAATAAAGCACTAAATATTGTGATTTCTTGCTGAGAAAAGGTAATTGAATGCGTAAAATCTTGTAATAAGTTAACTTGATTCTTTATTTTAATACGCAGGACTTCTTGCAATTTGTCTTCACGTTTGCCACTTCGAGTGAAATGAACCACAAAGTGAACATTATCTGATAGTGAACTCAGATATAGTTGCTTTAATTTTTTCGCAAAATGCGCCGGAGTTAAATTTGTCTCATTTTTATTAAATAAAAGAGCGGGCCCAAAGCGAAACTCTCTGAATGTTGCTTTATCAATATCACTAATAAGTCGTTGATCGTCATCTTGAAACGATATTAAATTTGTTTGACGACCCTTAAACCTAAAATACTCAACAAACTGAGTGAGTCCAACACCTGCAACAACCATATAGTTGCGCAAAATATTGCAGTATCTAATAAGTGGTAAAAGCTCACCTGCTACAATTCTTTTATCTACAAGCAACCCTGTTAAATACAATAACCATGCTTTAGACAAAGGCATACCCTCGCATGTAACTTTACTTATAAGCTGTTGCGATGAAAATTCATTTGCAGAAAACTCTATCCCTGTAATGGCCTTGTATTCAAACTCTTTTAACGTGGAATTAAAGTTACATTTGAAAGTGATTGGTTTTTCCAAGCTTTCAAGAATTTGACCCACAAGTTCATCGGCAATAAGAGCACATTGAATTGCTAAATCATTTTTTTCTAATAATCCACTTTCACAAACGGTATATTCAGGGCGTGTAGGCCAACTAAAGCCTTTTTTTGTTTTAGCTCCATATAAACAGAAACTCAATAAGCTTGGACTTAAAGAGCCGTGCCCTCCGAGGTGTACATGATTATCAGCAATTTGTTTAGCATTTTTAGGTAATGCAAATGGGCATTGATGCAGTTCAATACAATGTGAAACCTCGAGTGCGTCAAAATCGTCATCATTTATTAAATCAGCATAAGCTTGGGCAATTACCCAACTACCATCGCATAATGTCTGTAACTCAAGCCACTGACTTAACTTTTCAGGTTTAACAATAAAACAATTGCCATGCCAACATAAAAACTCCTTAGCGAGTTCAGAGAGTAACTTTTTTTCATTAAAACTCTCTTCCAATAAACCAAAGCTATTCAACATAGCACTAATATCATCAGTACGAAGTTTACGTTGGATATAAGGTTGATAATCCATAATTGCTTTGATCAATTGCTGCTTCAATAAATATTTTTTGTTTACACTACTATCGTTATTTTTAGAACTAGCAAACAACAATCTATCAGAAGATAAGTAAACGGCTGATGTTATGCTTAAGTCAGTAACTTTAATCATGAGAAATATCTAACAGAGATAGAGCTATTAATAAGTTACGTACTTTTTCAGGCTCAATCTGGTGGAAATTTTGGTTATCAAAAATATTTTTTTCTTGATCTTTTATGACTAGCTTAAGCCTAGATAGTCTACGAATAACAAGGCGTGGCACTGTATGTTCATTAAAAACCGCTTCTAAGCGCCTCTTAATCGTATCTGTATTTTTTACTCTAGGGTCAAGAAATTGGAGAAAGAACGCAACTGACCTATAAGAGCTACCAATATATTCTCGAAGCACTCTCGCTTGGTATAATTCCTCGTCATGCGCATCACGAAATAATAAAAGAGGTAAAGGCTCTGTTTCCCCTCCTGAACCTACCTTCATCATAGTTTTTACATTACTGTCCGCGTCCATGAATATAGAAAAAACTGGGTGTGTTGATACTGCATCATGTAAGTTTTTTACTAGTTCTAATTTCGCTTCCAGCTCTGTCTCATTTGTCAACTTAGCATTTTTAATTTGCTCATCTAATTTTTTATAATTTCGAGTGTATGTTCGTTCAGGAGTGTCTGTACCAGTTATAGTTCGAACTGTACTAGTCTTAGCACCAACTAATACATTTGCTTGTATTGCCTCCCCATATATTCCAGCCCTAACAATTGCATTTAATAAATTATACTTAAACCTCAATATCATATCTGTTAAATACTCATCGTCGTGCTTACTCGATAAATTCCCTTTTATGATATTTAGCGCAGTAAATACACCATTAAAAGCGTATGAGAAAACAGCTATGTATTGCGTTTTTGAACTATTATGCAAAAGATAAGCATGTTCTTTTTGCCACTCAACAATCAGGCTAAATAATGCTATAGAAGTCGTACTTGTTGTGTCCGCTTGAGTACCTTTAGAGTTGGAGTTCGACTCAGCCTCACCTTCAACAGCAACTTTAGTTTCAGTCAATTTAATTAAGCTATAAAATGGTTTGCGCGAAAGTATTTGATATATGCTTTCGACTTGAGCAATGTCGTCCTTTGGCTGGAAAAATGAGAGCAAAATCAATTCAAATGCTCGGCTAAAAAATATAAACTGACGTTCATTATTTAGCGTCGAATAAATCTTAGACTCTGTATATATATCTTTCAATATAGTATCTATACGGTAATTATTTGGCATTTCGCCATTACCGTTCAAAGATTTTTTATATATCCATGAAGAACTTATACTGCCTAGATTATCAACAGATAACTCTATTGTACTTTCTTTATCTTCTCTATATTGAGCTATAAACAAACCTTGATAGATAAATTCAAGTGGGGGCATTGACTGTAAACACCGATCATCACCTTTAAATACGCTTTTTAGTGTTTTTAAATTATTACCGCTATCTGATTTAAAGCTTAATGACTCCTCCTGACTTTGAATAGCCTCAAATTCAGCCCAATGATAAAGATTTGCATCTATTTGCGCCTTAATATTGAATACTAATAGCTCAGTGATATCAAAATACTTATGAGTATTCTGAAGTAAAGTTATAACAGTCTCGGCAAGCGCCAATACTTCACCACTTTTCTTTTGTATTGCCCAGTTCTTTAAACGGTTATAAAGTGCTATTTCCCCTGAAATAGTTAAGTTATGCTGGTTAAGGTATTCAGGCCTTAAGGTGCGCACTAATTGCGTAAATTCTCGTGCAGAAGAAAGTTCAGGCCAGTTTCGGCGGGCTTCAGCATTATGTCTTAAATGATAGAACTGGTTAAAAATACTTTCTCGGTACTCATAAAAAGACATATGTTTTTTATCTTGATCTACAATAGTCATTTGCGCCAACAAACGGTCTACAGAAAACAAAGAAATTCGCATGGGTGCAGGAAAAACCTTGGTTAAATAGGCGTCAGTTAACTCCTCACTCATTTCCTGTCCCGCTTCCCGGAGTCGATGGTTATCACATTTGTTATCATATGCTTTTTCATCAAAGTGATTTTGTGTCATATGTTCAAAGAGTTTTAATTCACCACTTACTACTGGAATAATATAGGGACAACCTAAAAAACGCCGGACATCATCCACAACCTCAAAAGCTTTATCTAAAGCCATATCAACATCATCAATTAATACCGCAATTGCTTTACACCCTAAGATCTCAATTGCCGACTCAACAAAGTTATGAAAGTTAGCTTCTAAATGAATACCTGAGCTATATTTCAAAATCTTATCTATCCCGACTGAGCCATTAAACTCAGATGTTTTTCCCATTGAGTCAGCAAGCTTTTTTAAATAACGATGGAATGTGTCCCGATCTCTTTTGCTTTTATCATCGCAGCAAGTTAATTTACTAAGCCTTTTACTTACAGCATCATATATCTGAGCGACAATAACATTAGCAAAGGAATCATTAGCCATCAGCATAGTGGGGTCAATGACTTTTAGAAAGAACAGCTCGCTTGTCTCATTCTTACTTTCAGCCCACATAGATTTACTATTACGTAGAAATACAGTTTTGCCCGAACCACGCTGACTTGTTACTAGAATTGCATTGTGAGATAACCATGTTTCATCACTGCTATCTCTTAAATCACCTTCAGAGTTTCGAAACCTTGCATACTCTTTAGCATCACTTAAAATACTCTTTAAATTGAGTAGTAACTGCTCTTTAGCATAATCCTGCCAAAGCTCCCCCTTTTCCCCACCAGAATAGTCATCTTTAAATTCAGACTTACTGATATCAAATATGTATTTTGTTGTCATTTTTATTATTTCCTTAATCCTTTAAACCAACTGAACACACCTTCATGTGCTGCGATGTAATCACCAACTATATCTGCGTGAGTTTCGGTTCTATTTTTTGATTCAAGTTCGAATAACTTAGATAAGATGTTTTCTTGCTCGGTATTTATGTATTTACGATCTGTGGGGCGTTTTTTGCCTCGAATACTTAAACGATATTCTCGTGCTAAGATTTCAAGTTGCTCTTTCATTAGGCGGTTTCTGCTCCATGCTCTGGTATAGCCTTTAAGTCTATTAACCAAGTAGCTAACAAATAAAATCATACCTGCAATACTGAAAAACAAACTGACAATCAACCTTGAGTAGCCATACTCTAAAACATCAATACCAAATAAGAATGGTGAGTAGATTAAACCAGCTGATAGCAAGACAATTACAAGCGATACAAACGTAAACCTTTCATTAATCTTTTTTTTAGCTGCGAAATTAGTCACCCTTTTAGTGTATTCAGCAATATAAAAGTCAATTTCATCTATAGCTACATCGTCATCTATAGGACCGCTATTATGTCGTTTATCATTTTTGTTAATAACAGCATCTGTTAACGCCATACATTTCATCCTAAAAGTAAGTAGATTTAACCTTTGAAGCAGTAATCGCAATTGAATGCTTTTCCTTCAAATACATGCTTGATTTTTAAGTCTAAATTATGGAGGGATTTTGGTCTGTTAGGGAGTGACATATAATTCCATTTTTTGTAAGGCTCAGCTAATCCGTTATTTAACAAATGATATTATATAAATTTAGCTGTTAAGGCAAAAAGGCTTTGAGGTGATTGGCACGATTTATATTGAATAATGCACTTTCTTAATATTAAAAAGTTTAATTAACCTGCCAATTGCAACTGTGTGATATAGATATTTTTGGTTACTATCTAATAAATTAACTATCTAAAGCCGTTAATTTTAAGCCGTCATGCAATATCGTATTATTAACTCCTGAGACTAGAAAACAAATCAATTGCTTTAATTAAATTATAAGCATAAAAAAACCCGCAAATTTGGATTAACAAATTTGCGGGTTTTTTATGGTTTTCGAATAACGAGTTCAAAAACCTTTATTGGTGGAGCTGGGGGGATTTGAACCCCCGTCCGAAAAGCCTCAACCGTCGGTACTACATGTTTAGTATCGTCATTTAATTAACCTTTAAATCTCGGACGAACACGATAGATAAAGGCGAGGCCGCTTAGTTTTAACGCTTCAACCCCGGCCAGGGTTTCCGTCGCGATCAGGTGTTAGGGTGACACTCCAAAATCCAGTCCACAAGAATACATGGAAGGAGCGCTAGCTAGCCTAAGCTGCTAGAGAGTAGTTATCGTCGTTTGCGATTACTTTAGGTTGCGGCTGTTTAACGAGGCAAACCGCACCTCGACATGCACCTTGGGCGTCTTGAATTCCGTCGAATCCTAATCAGCCCCTGAATCAGTAAACTCATTCAGAGCGTGCGAGCAGTATAACTGAGTAAGGCGCTGATACTCAAGAACTAACTCGCTTTTATTTTATCTGTTAGGACTCGCTGACCTTTTAGGTTGAAATTTGTTCTATATAGAGGTGATTTAATTGCGGCGCGAGGTTTGTAGCCTAGCAGTAGGTAGTAGGCTAAGTAAAAATCGAGCAACAATGAGTAAATAGCCCTTGGAGCGAGCCCAAAGGGCAGCGTGTTTGGCATTTATGCTACGTTATCGCCTATCTATGGGGAACAACCGCACAGCTTAGGCTTTGCCTTGCATAAAAACCAAATACACTTCGGCAAATTTAACTTCAAAAAATAAGCAGGCCCTCATACTAACTGCCTATTAAATAATCATATTTTTATAAATAGCTGCATAGTTAAACAACATTTACTTAACACGAGACTCTAGTTGTGCTCCAATAGAGTGCTGGCTTTTTTGATCGGATTAAAAATGCACCTTAAAGCAATAAAAAATATAACAATTATAATAACAGGCACATTAAGTAGGGAATAAATAAATGTCGGTTTTTTCATTTAATGAAGAAACGGGGTACTTATCTTTAATAGCACACCCTGTTGATAGTGGTTTTCCAATAACTGCAACGCAGTTAATTGAACTGCTAGAACAATCTGACTACTGTGATTTTGACGTTATTTCGGCCAACATTGGTAAACTTTTTTCTCAAAGCAAAGATTATAAAGAAGAGTCGTTAATTATTGCTCAGGCTGTAAATGCAACTGTTGTTATTAATATCGATGAAAAAGGCATGGTAGCAGAAGCAACCATTACCACTACAAAAGGTGGTTTATTATTATCGATGGAAGGTGCGCAAAAAGCACTGGCTGATGCCGGTGTTAAAAAAGGAATAAGCCCTCGCGCGCTTGATTCCTTTTTAGGTCAACAGTTTGAACAACCAGCTGGAAGCTCTTACAGTGCAATAATTGCTCACGGACGTAACCCTAAAGATGGCAAAGATGCTAGATTTGTTCGTTTATGCTCAACAGCCCAAGATCGTGTGCTTAGCCCTCAAGCAACTCAAGGCGGTAAGGTTGATATGAAAAACCTTGGCGCAATCATCACGGTAAAACCTGGTACACCTCTTATGCAGCGCATACCCGCCACTCGCGGTGAAGATGGCTACACTATATTTGGTGAAATTATTCCTGCAACACCAGGAAAAGAGCACCAATTACAACCTTTCGAAGGGACTAAAATAGACCCCAACAACCCAGATATACTTATTGCAGATTGTAAAGGTGTACCCGTTGCTTTGCCTCGCGGTATGCGTGTAGATGATGTTTTATGCTTTGATAACATTGATGTAAGTACTGGCCATGTCGATTTTGATGGTAGCGTAATAATCAGCGGTGATATAAAAGACGGTATGCATGTTAAAGCAAACGGCGATATTACCGTTATAGGGTTTGTAGAATCAGGTATTGTTGAGAGCAAAAGTGCAGTAACAATTATGCAGGGGGCTATTGGTCGAAAACGCGAAAACAATGAAGCATTTACATGCCATATTACAGCTTTGCGTACTATTTCAATTGGCTACGCTCAATATTGTAATATAAAAACAGAACAAGATTTATTTATTGAACGCCAAGCACTGCATTGTGATATGAGTGCAAGGCGGTTAATACGCGTTGGTAAAGCAGATAAACCTCGCGGTAAAATTATTGGTGGCAATATTTTAGACGCTATGCGTATTGAAACCGGCGAACTCGGTGCACCAGCGGGAACAAAAACTCGTGTGCTTTTAGCACAAAACTGGTTTGAACTTCGTGACAAGCAGATCCAGATTGCTGATTTTGAAAAAGTGCTTGCAACTAAAGTAACTGCTTTAAAACAAGCTCGTAAAAAAGCGGGACAAGTTGCAGAGCCCACTCAGCGTCAGCAGTTATTGAATAAAATAACCGAAAATGAACAACATATAAAAGCACGTACAGAGCATGTTAATCGTCAAAAATTGTTGATTAAGCGAAAAATCACGCAATTGCTTTCAAGTTGCCGCTTAAAAGTGAATGAGTTAATGCACCCAGGGGTAGAACTTAAAATAGCAAAAGATTCAAAACAGTTTTCGCGTATTTATCCACCCCATTTATTAAAACTAAATGAAGGAAAAATTACTCAGTCATTTTAGTTTCGGTGCCATCTTGTGTATCCACTTCGGCGTCACTATCATCTAGTGGCGCTAACGGCCAACCACCTAGTTGCTGCCAACGATTTACAATTAAACAATACAGCTCAGCGGTACGCTCGGTATCATAAAGTGCTGAATGTGCTTGGCTGTTATCAAATTCAATACCGGCAGCGCGGCATGCTTTAGCCAATACAGTTTGCCCTAACGCAAGTCCTGCAAGAGTGGTTGTATCAAAACTTACAAAGGGATGAAATGGTGTTCGTTTTATATTATTACGCTCTATAGCTGCATTTAAAAAGCCATGATCAAACGCTGCGTTGTGCGCCACAATAACAGAGCGTTGACACCCTGCTGCTTTTTGAGCTTTGCGTACCACTTTGCAAACTTCTTTAATAACGTCTTCTTCTGGCACTGCGCCGCGTAATGGCGAAAAGGGGTCGATACCATTAAACTCAATTGCAGCTTGCTCTATGTTTGCGCCTTCAAATGGCTCTACATGAAAGTGCACGGTATGATCTATGCTGAGCAATCCTTCGTCATCCATTTTTAAAACTGAAACGGCAATTTCTAGTAAAGCGTCTGTATTTTTATTGAAGCCCGCTGTTTCAACATCAATTACAACCGGAAAAAAGCCACGAAAGCGTTTTGCGAAAAGTGTTTGCTCAGTATTTGCCATAGTATTCTTGGTTTATAGGTATAAGCCCACTATTATGTCAAAAGTGAGTACCTTTCGGCTAGTGCATTGCTAGATTAATTGCGCCTTAAATTGTAGGCATGTAATTTGCTTTAAAGTTTAAGCTAGCTAGGTGTTATTGACCTTGAAATATAATTACTCTGTATTTTGCCAAATTATTGGCATGAAAGATGTGTTGGAGCATGCCCCATGAAGTTTAAGTTGCTATTAATTAGCCTGAGTATCACCAGCGCACTATGCCACAGTAGTGCCTATGCTGCTATGCGCCAATATACAGCTAATCAAGATAACTCTAACTGGGAAGTGGTTAAAACAACAAGGCTACAATGCCAATTAAATCATGAAGTTCCTTACTATGGAGAGGCTATTTTTAAAGCTTCAGCAAGTAAAAACAAAAATCTCAGCTTTCATTTAGATATGGTTGTCAGGCCTGAAAATTATGACATAGCGGGTTTAAAAGCAGTCCCCCCTACTTGGCGTGCGGGCTTACCTACACGCGATATTGCCAATATGAAGTTACTCAAAAAGTTTGACGGTGAGCTAGACAATAAAACATCATGGGAGATGCTAACCGAACTTGAAAAGGGCTTTTACCCTACCTTTTACTATCAAGACTGGCAAAACAGTGCCGATAAAATTGCCGTTGGTATTTCAAGTGTTAATTTTAAACAGGCGTATTGGGCATTTTTACAGTGTCGAGATGAATTACTCCCTTATAGCTTTGAAGACATTTCATTTACCATTATGAATTATCAATCAAATAGCAGTAAGTTAACTAAATCTTCGCAGCAGCGTTTAGATAAGATTGCCGAGTATTTAAAAAACGATCCGAGTATTGAATCCATTAGCATTGATTCGTATACCGATAGCTATGGTGGACGTTGGAATAACCTTGACCTTTCACGCAAACGTGCAAAATCAATTAAAGATTACATGGTTAGTTTAGGTGTTGATGAAGCAAAAGTGCAAACAACTGGTTTAGGTGAAAAACGCTTTGTGGATACAAACGAAAATATTTTAGGGCGTAATAAAAACCGTCGTTTAGTTATCCAAATAGCTAAAATGTGATCACACTGAGGGCGCTTTTAGTCTTGGGTTTTTAATTTGTCGATTTCAAAAATTTGTCTCCAAATTGAAAAAAACCTAAACTAATCAAAATAATAACAGCGCCTATCAGCAACTCTCGACTAAGCATTTCATTATTTAGCCATGCACCTAACCCTAAAGCAAAACTGGGGGTAATTAAGGTAGTAAGTGCTACTGTACTTGCATTTAAGTTTTGTAAAACATGAAAGTAGGCAAGCGCACCGATCAGTGATCCAAACACGCCTAAATACCCAATAGCCCAAAGTGATTTTGCGCTCCAATTTGCAGTATTCAACTCTCCATCGAGTAACCACCACGCTATAAAAAATAGTGGCGTTACAAAAACTAAAGCACCAAAGGTGGTCGCCATTGGGTGAATTGCTATTTGTACTCGCTTTATCATTACCCCACTTAAGCTAAAAAAACACACAGCCATAAACACATAAAGTAGGCCTATACCTTGGGTTTGTGAGTGCTGCACTTGATTGTAACTAACAAAATATAAACCGATTAATGCACATGCCAGTGCCGTTAACTTAATTGGGCTAAATTTGGGTTCGTTTAGTAGTTGCTGAGCGAGTAATCCCGACAAAATCGGCGCTAGGCCAAACATGAGTGAGATAATTCCTGAGGGAACCGTTTTAGCTGCCATATAGCTAAGTAACATGCCACCAAAAATACCAATGCTCGAATAAAAATAAAGTAAGCACGCATTTTTACTCCAAGGTACTCTAATATTCGTAATAGCAACTATTAAGCCGCCTATAAACAATCCCACAAGCATACGCATGAGGACTGCAAGTGTTGGCGATACGCTTTCGCTGCTCCACACTATCCCTAGCGGCGTTGTAGACCATATGAGAACCATTAAAAAATACGAGGCTTTAACAGGCACGTGCCATCCCTATGCTTTTTATAAATGAATATATTAAAGAATAAATTATACGCTCACTACTGTGTTTTAGTACTTTTTAAACACTAAACGCCTTAATAAATACAGCTGTAAATTGTAAGTTACATTTTAATTGCAGCGTTTTATTATAAAACTATTTGAGTTTTAGGTAACTAGTTATATCGTGCATGTATATTAATAATAATTAAGGTAATTAAGTGCTTAAAAATAAAACAATAGGGAGCATGTTAATTGTTGCAGGAACCACTATTGGTGCCGGAATGCTAGCATTACCGATTGCTTCTGCCGGTCTTGGTTTTAATACCGCATTAGTGCTAATAGTCGCGAGCTGGATGTTAATGACTTACACAGCGTTGCTTATGTTAGAGCTTCATCAGTACGCACCACGTGATGCTACTTTAAATACTTTAGCTAAACTTTGGCTTGGAAAACGCGGGCAGTATGTGGCTAATTTTTCAATGATTTTCTTATTTTATGCACTTTGTGCCGCTTATATTGCAGGTGGCGGAGCACAGCTCCAAGAGCGTATAAATATAGGTTTAAGTGTGAATATAGCACCACAACTTGGTTCAATTGTATTGGCGGTCATAATTGCGAGCGTTGTAACACTAGGCACCAGTAAAGTAGATAAATTAAACAGGGTGTTATTTACAATAAAAATCATTGTACTTGCTAGCTTGTTCTATATGTTAACGCCCTACGTTCAAGGTAAGCACTTATTAGAGATGCCAGTAGAACAAGGCTTAATATTGTCAGCGATCCCCGTTATATTTACCTCATTTGGCTTTCATGGCTCTATTCCTTCTATTGTTAAATACGTAGGCCTTGAAATAAAAGTACTGCGCAAAGTAATGATCGCGGGTGCTGCTCTGCCCTTGGTGATTTATATTTTTTGGCAATTACTGAGCCAAGGTATTATGAGCCAAACTGATTTACTCAACAGCCAAGGCCTTAATGGGTTTGTATCTAGCGTGGCAGGTATTGCGCATAATCCAAGCGTAGCGACCGCCGTTAAGTTATTTGCTGATTTAGCCCTTGCAACATCATTTTTAGGGGTGAGTTTAGGTTTATTCGACTTTTTTGCCGATGCATTTAAAAAAGGTGACAATAAAACAGACCGAATTAAAACAGCCTTAATTACGTTTATGCCACCACTTGGCTTTGCATTATTCTATCCTCAAGGCTTTATTATGGCTTTAGGTTATGCGGCAATTGCACTTGTTGTTCTTGCTGTATTTTTACCCGTGGCAATGGTTTATAAACAACGCCGTTCTTCTTCAGTCAAAGCGGGTTATAAAGTCCGTAGCGGAAATGTAGGACTTGGAATTGCAGCAGTGTGCGGAGTTACTATTATTACTGCGCAGTTTATGCAAATGGCGGGGCTTATTCCTGTTATCGGTTAAAGGTTACTGCTTTTTGTTTAAATTTAGATAATAAAAAACCGCACATCATTATGATGTGCGGTTTTTTATATTAACTGCGTTTATTTACAAACGTCAGCTACAGCATTTGAAAAGTATTCAATATTTGACTGGCTAATACCCGCAACATTTACGCGGCTTGAACCAACAATGTAAATACCGTATTCTTTTTGTAGGCGAGCAATTTGCTCTTTATTAATACCTAAGAAAGAAAACATACCGTTTTGACGTTCAATAAATGAGAAGTCTTGCGCAATATCTTTAGTTGCTAAGCTTTGTTTAATTAAGCTACGTAAACCGTTTATGCGGCTACGCATTTCATCAAGCTCAGAGTGCCATAATTGTGTAAGCTCTGTACTGCTTAAAATAGTATTAACAATATCAGCACCGTGTGCTGGCGGCATTGAGTAAATACTACGCACAACGCTTAGCATTACAGAGTTGGAAATATCTGCTGTTGCGCTGTCTTTTGCAACTAGTGAACATGCACCAATACGCTCGCGGTATAAGCCAAAGTTTTTAGAACATGAAGAACAAATAATTAGCTCTTCTACTGCATCAGCTAAAATACGTAAGCCACGTGCATCTTCTTCAAGTGAAGCACCAAAGCCTTGATATGCAATATCAACAAGTGGTGTAAAGCCAACTTCTTTTGCAAGTTCAGCAACTGTGTTCCACTGTGTTTCGTTTAAGTCCATACCGCTTGGGTTATGACAACATGCATGCACTAAAACCACATCACCTTTAGGCACTTGTTTAAGTGTGTTGATCATTTCATCAAACAGTAAGTCTTTATTTTCGTAATCGTAATACGGGTATTCTTTTACTGTTAAGCCTGCCGCTTCAAACAAGCTAATATGGTTAGCCCATGTTGGATTAGTTACCCAAACAGTCGCGTCTGTATTACAACGCTTAATAAATTCAGCTGCAACACGAAGTGCACCCGTACCACCAGGAGCTTGCGCGGTACGTACGCGGTTAGCTAGTAATACTTGATGCTCACCTAATAGTAACTGCTCCATTTTTTGGCAGTAATCTAAGTTACCCGCTAAACCAATGTAAGATTTGCTCATTTCGTTTTCAAGACGAAACGCTTCAGCTTTTTTAACCGCTTTAAGAACCGGTGTATTGCCTTGCTCATCTTTGTAGACACCTACCCCTAAATCAATTTTATTAGGGTTTGTATCTTGTTTATAGGCCGCCATAAGGCCAAGAATAGGATCTGTTGGTAATGGTTTTAATACTGAGAACATTGGCTATCTCTTATCGTTATTTAGGGGTTAGCTGTTAGCCTAAGCTTAACATAAAAGCACATCACATTGACTAGTGTTATTTACACTAGAAAGTGAGGAATTTTAATACAACACGCAATTAAAACGGCAAGTGTCTTGTCATCAAAAAAGTCATTTTTAAAGGCTTCTGCATCTATAATCCCAACGCATTCATTTTGCGCGTTAAATAGAGGTAAGCAGGTTTCTGATTTAACTTTAGGGTCGCATGTGTAGTATTCACCACCTTGTGATAAATACGCCTCGACGTTATTGATAATACGACCATGGTGAGATAACGCTACCTGTACATTGTTGCTACCAGCAGCAAAAGCTTCTGTTAATGGAAACAACGGACGACTTGGCACCCCATGATAAGCCAATTTGAGTAATTGCTTACCTTCACTGGTATTGGTTGATTGATAAATACCATACCAGTCGACACCTGTTTGCTGCTCAATATAGCTTACAATACTTTGTAGACTAGCTAGCTTAAACTGTGTTTGCTCATCACTTTTAAGGTAGTCAGTTAATTTGAATGGCTCATCTTGTAGGTAACCAAATAAACTACACGCACCGCCCTCGCCAAGCTCAGGTATTTGATACTCCCAACGCACATCAGGCAAAATTGTGTTTGTAAGATGCAACTCAAGCTTTTCAAGCTCTGTTGAAATCAAAGTAGGATTTGCACTTAGTTGTGCTTGTTTTAGGTAAGAAGAAATCATTTAGCCATCCATACATCTAAAGTTTTCAGGATAATAGCATGGATATTTTTACAGAGCTAGCTCAACTTGTAACACATTTCTACCTGATTACCACTGGCATTGTAAGTTACTTTCTCGGCTATCTCTTTAAGTAATGACAAACCTCGGCCAAATTCACTATTCGTCGCAGAAAGTGCACTTTCACCACGATTAAAACCTCGACCCGAGTCGCAAATAATAAAATATAAACTTAATGTATCTGGGCAATAACGCATATCTATAATAATCATCGCATCTGACAACGCTGCGAGGGCTTTTTCTCTCATCTCATAGTATTTAAAAAAACCATCTTCTTGTAGTTTAATGTTTGAGTCTAAACCCAATACGCCATGGTCAAGTGAATTATTATAAGCTTCAGAAAGTAATAAAAATATATTTGAACGATGATCTTTTAATCCGCCTACCCCGCTTAAAATATTAACTAAATCGTATACGGGATCGGTTTGCTTTATTTGCTTAGCATTTAAACTTAGCGACAAATTAAATGCTAACGTTGAAAACGTCTCTCTAACCTGCTCTTGCGAAGCAAGAGGCAAACAATTAAGTAAAACAATACTGACATCATCTTGTTGCTCGCTCCCATCCGCAAACTCACTCACATATCCAACTATGTTTTCACAGCTAACCATGGGTTTGCTTTTTAACGTTTCTAAAAAGCGTTCTTCACCAAAAAAAACATCATTTTTATTAGTTGTTTCTATAATCCCATCTGTTGCAAATGCTAAACGAGTTTCATGATCTGTTTCAAAATGAATAACTTCGTGCTCAAACTCATCTTCATCTAAAATACCTAATGCCATATGTTGAGATTCAAGAACTTGCTTAACATCACCATTTTGATCAATTAAATACGCATCTGGTAATCCGCCTAACCATGCCGATATGCTTTTCCCAGAAGAACTAAGCTCTATAATTGTTGCCGCACAAAACATATGACCAGGTAGTAAGTTATAAAGTAACGTATTAATTTCAGAGGCGACGTCGTTCACAGCCATACCTTTACTTACCATTCTATAAAAGGCACGCGAGGCAGGTAATGCACCAATAGCAGCAGCTAAACCATGCCCCGTAAAATCGCCAAGCATACAGTAAAGGTTACCAATGGGGCTTTGTGCAACTAAAAACATGTCTCCATTAAACATAGATGCAGGTGATAGGTTGAAATCGAGGTGGTCTTTAAATTTATCTTGATTTTCGAGTGAGTTATTAAAAATATGTTCAATAATCTCATGCTCTCTTTCGTTTTGGTTGTGATGATATTGAAGAAGTTCTTTTTGTTGATTGGCTTTTTTACTCAGTTGGCGAGTGCGGCTGTGCGCTTTAATTTTTGCATGCAAAATAACTTTTTCAAAAGGCTTTTGAATAAAGTCATCTCCGCCAACTTCTAAACAGCGCTCAAAACTACCTTGATCATCCAAAGAAGTAATAAAAATAATCGGTAGGTAAACTTCATCAAAGCGTTGTTTTATTTTTTGAGCTGCTTCAAAGCCATCCATTACAGGCATTATTACATCAAGTAAAATAATATCTATATCTTGTGTTTCAAGCACTTTTAATGCTTCAAGACCGTTATACGCCATCGATATTTTGTAGCCGTCCTCCTCAAGCATCTTACTTAATAAGATTCGGTTAAGCGCCTGATCATCAACAATAAGCACATGGATCATCAGCAAATATCAAACTTTTTATCAAAGCGCGAAATTTGTAATATTTTTCGTAACTGTGGCTGACAATTACTTATCTCAATTGTACCTACTTGGCTTTCTATTGTTTTTTTCATATTAAGTAACATGCCTAATGCCGAGCTATCCATGTACTCTGTTTCTCTTAAATCAACAATTACTTTTACTATATTTGCATTTATTTGAGCGTAAGCTTGTCGAAAAGATTGCACTAAATTAAAGTCAAACTTACCCTTAATTTGTATTGTTAAGGTCGTTCCATCTGCTGATGTGCTCTTAGTTAAGTTCATATATGGGTTCCAATAATATTTCCTTTAAACTAAATATAACCTGTTAAAACTAATTAGCAAAAAGAAAAACACACTAGCGCAAATTTGTTATCATTTGAGCCATTGTTTAATTCATTTTATCTATGTAGGTTAGGTATGAGTGATAATCACTTAGTATATTCGACGGATTCTGGGCGCATTAGTCAGCCTAAACCAGAAAAAGAAAGTACCGGAAAAATTTTTAAAGATGGTTTTTTGCGTATTGAACGTCAAACAAAAGGACGTAAAGGCAAAGGAGTTATGCTGGTTGTTGGAATAGATGCAAAAGATCATGATTTAAAAAAGCTGGCCAAAACAATTAAAAGCAAAATGGGCCAAGGTGGGGCAGTTAAAGATGGCACTATTGAAGTTCAAGGTGATGATCGAGACAAGCTAAAAGCGATTCTCGAAGGCTTAAAATTTAAAGTGAAAATTGCGGGTGGCTAAACCCGCATTTTACTACTCACTTTGTAACGCTTCAAAGTCAGGTATATCCTTTAACCTATCAAACAATTTTGGTAACTCAGCCTCAGTAATTGGTGGGCTAAAATAATACCCTTGCACTATAAAACAATTATTATTTTGCAAAAATTGTATTTGTTCTATCGTCTCGACACCTTCAGCAACCACATTAAGTTTTAACTTTTGCGCCATTGCAATAATTGCAGCCGTGATTTCCATATCATTGCTATCCTCTGGAATGTCTTTTACGAATGAACGATCAATTTTTAATATGTCGACCGGGAATCGTTTTAAATAACTTAAAGACGAGTAACCTGTACCAAAATCATCTATAGAAATCGAAACACCTAATGCCTTAAGCTCATGCAACTGCGTTATTGCTGCTTCGACATTTCCCATTAGCATGCTTTCGGTTAATTCTAAATGCAGATGCTTAGCAGACACCCCTGATTTAATAATCATTTTACTAAGCATTGGTACTAAGCTAGCATCTTTAAATTGACGAGCAGATAAGTTAATCGAAATATTATTACTTCGGCCTTTCTCTTGTAATCTAACTGCAAAATCGCATGCTTCTTGAAGTACCCAAGCACCCAACTCAACAATTAAACCTGTTGCCTCGGCAATTGGTATAAACTTGGTAGGAGGAATAAGCCCCTCTGTTGGGTGAAACCACCTAAGCAAAGCTTCATAGCCAACAACATGCTGATTTCGGCTATCGACTTGTGGTTGATAGTAAACAGCAAATTGTTTTTCTTTCAATGCTTGTCGTAGTTC
Source organism: Pseudoalteromonas sp. S3431 (assembly GCF_000690035.1). NCBI lineage: Bacteria > Pseudomonadati > Pseudomonadota > Gammaproteobacteria > Alteromonadales > Pseudoalteromonadaceae > Pseudoalteromonas > Pseudoalteromonas sp. S3431. The sequence continues at coordinate 42,354 of NZ_JJNY01000059.1, read as the reverse complement.
GTTTTCTATAAATAATCGCTCATTTGCCGCAGAGTCCAATTCTTGGCTATAAAAGTGAAATGTATTACGCCCTTTTGCTTTGGCTTCATACATGGCCAAGTCGGCATGTTTTAACAACTGATCTTCTTCAAGGCTGTCGTAAGGGGCCATTGTAATACCTATACTGGCACTAATAATAACTTCATTACTGCCAAGTTTTATAGGCACATTTAACGTTTTTTGAATCGTATTCGCAACATCGGTAGCATGCTCTTGATGCTCAATACCACTGAGTAAAACCGCAAACTCATCTCCGCCTAATCGAGCAATGGTATCTTCTGCTCTTAAACGTTTTTTGAGCCTATTTGCCACCTCTATTAACAACTGATCCCCAGCATCGTGCCCTAGTGTGTCGTTAATACGTTTAAACTCATCTAAATCGAAGTAAAATAGTGCAAAGGCATAATGCCCTCTTTCTGCAAGTGCCATCGATTTGCGTAACTGCATTCTAAAAAACGTTCTATTTGCTAAGCCAGTCAACGTGTCAAAATAAGCTAACTGCTCCATTTTACGCTGACTTTCTTTTACAAATGAAATATCTTGCGCAGACGCAACATAACTTGTTATTTTTCCACCGTCCTCGCGAATTGGAGAAACACTTAGCGAAACCCAAATGGGTTGTTTATCTAAAGCTTGAATAAGTGTATCACCACGCCAATAGTTACGACTTCTCAGATCAATGTCTATGTCTTCAACCAAAATGGCCATTTCGGAGGCAATAATACTTAACAATGGCGCTCTACTAAAGTGGCTTTCTTGATACCCTGTCATCTCAAGCATTTTAGGGTTTACATATTCTATAAAGAAGTTTTCATCGGTGATCACAACACCAGTCCCAGAAAATGCAACCGCTTTGGATAAACGATTAGCTGCTTTTTCTGCTATTTCTTTTTCTGTAATACGCATATTGAGGCCATCAATGAGTTTGCGTATTTCTACTGCCATATCTCTAAATGAGCCGTTCAATGTGCCAATTTCATCTTTATTTTCTTCAGGAAATTCAGTTGTTAACTTCCCTTGGCCAAAGTTTGTCACTGCATAAACTAAAGTATGAAGGCGACGAAGAACAAGCTGATAAAGTGCTTGATGTAGCAATAAAGCAACTAAAATCGCATATAGAATGAATAACCCAAAAAACTTAAGCTTCAGTTCTTGAAGAGCTGAGAGCGTCGATGAACGTTTTTTATAGACACCAATATACCAATCTAAACCTTCTACTTTACGGATATTAATAATATGCGCTTCACCATTTTGCTTAAATGAATTCGCGTATTCAGGTAACTTCCTTTTAGTTGCATCACTAATAATCGATTGTAGTTCTTGGTTAACAAAGTCGTAGGTTTTAAGTACTTTACCTTTACTCCCGTAACTGGCTAATAAGCTCGAACTTACTTCTGGGTGCGCTAACAACTGCCCTTTGCTATCAAATACTAATAAATGTTTTTCTTTGTCGCCCACAGGCAACTGAAATATAAGCGTATCAAGCGCAATATCATTGCCTGTTACACCTAAAAACTCATTATCGACATAAATCGGAACTAATAAACTAATAACCCATTTATGCCAAACTTTATCGTAGTAAACATTTGACCACGTTGGTTCACGGCTTGGGTTAGTTTTTCCTTGAACATAATTAAATGTAGGCCCTTTAGTGAACTTAAATCCGGCGGGTGCATTTAGTGCCCAATTAGGCGGAGATATCCGTATAAAGTTATCTTTAGTAATTAAGTAAAAATTAAAAAAATCATTAATAATTGTTGGGGAGATAATTCGCCATAATGATTCTGAGTCGTTAATTAATTGCTTATAAAAAGGTGAGTAACTCTCTTGCGGTAAATAAGCTGCTGATAAACCATCAGCAGACGCACTTCGGATTGTACCATCACTGTTAAACTGTAACTGAGACCTGTTTTTAAGATCAATTGAAACTTGTGTAGAGAACAGCTGCTCTGCAACAACTTTATTGGCCTGCTCTGCGGTATTAACTTTGCTTTTAATCAATCCATCAAATTGCTTAACAAGTAACTCTGTTGAACCTTTAAGTACTTCGTGCTCTTCAAAAACAAGTTGCTTTTCTTCTGACTTGAGCATTAAGGCAGCCGCACACACGCCCGCAATTAAACAAATTGCAGATATTAGCAATGATAATTTTACACTTAGTGAGTTAACACCAAAACGCGATGGAGGGCGTCGATACACCACAGGTCAACCTTATTAGTAATTGTTATTATTTTTAACCAGTAGCCGAAATATACCAGATCCGCTTCGTAATTATAAATTTTTTATAGTTTATCTCTAAAAAAATAGAACGATAAATATTAAATTTATAGTTAACTCATTATTTCGCATAACTGTCTGTTGACATTAATGGTAACTCTCCATACATTGTAATGATGAATATTATTTGTTCTCACACTACCTTTTCGTTTTTTAGCTTCTTTATATAAAAGAGGCTGACCTGTTTGTGAGATAAAATCAATCGAATAGTAAAGCCTCCCAACCGGGAGGCTTTTTTATTTCTGCTGCATAATAACAGCTTGTTTTTTGGAATGAGGAAACCAAAATGACCAATGATGTATTAAATACATTAAGACACGACATAAATGAAATAGATTCAGATTTACTTGTGTTGCTCGCCAAGCGCCGCCGCATTAGCCATGGTGTGGTTGAATACAAAATTGCTAATAATAAACCAATTCGCGATGAAGCACGTGAACTCGCACTTTTAGAGAAACTGATTGGTTATGGTAAATCACTAGGTTTAGATGCTTATTACGTAAATAATGTTTTTCAAACTATTTTGGAAGATTCTGTTTTACACCAACAAGCTATGCTACAAAAAAACCTTAATCCAGATGCCCTTAGTGAAACACATCGTGTAACTTACTTAGGTGGTCAGGGTTCTTATAGCCAGCTAGCATGTCATAAATACTTTAGCCGCCGCCCTGGTAAATTAGTTGAAATTGGTTGTACATCGTTTGACGAAATAACAGGTAAAGTAGAAAACGGCCAAGCTGATTTTGGTTTATTACCTATTGAAAATACCAGTTCGGGTAGTATAAATGAGGTGTTTGATTTACTCCAACACGCACAAGTATCTATTGTTGGTGAAGTAACACACAGCGTTGAACATTGTTTATTAGCGACACCTAATACAGAACTAAGCCAATTAACAAAAATATTCGCCCACCCTCAACCATTTGCGCAGTGCAGTCGTTTTTTACAAGGCTTAGGTGAGTTACAACACGAAACCTGTGACTCAACGTCAAGCGCGCTGCAGTCGGCACTAAATACGCCAATGAGTGCTGCAATTGGTTCAGCGCAAGCAGGGAAAAACGTAGGGTTAGAAGTTATTAAAACTAATCTTGCTAATCAAAGTGAAAACCATAGCCGCTTTATTGTCGTTGCTCGCAAACCACTGCAAGTTTCGAATCAAATTCCAACTAAGACCAGTTTGATCATGTCTACAAAACAACAAGCGGGGTCGCTTGCTGACGCGTTAATGATTTTTAAACAGCATAAGATTAATTTAGTTAAACTGGAGTCTCGCCCAATGCCTGGTAACCCATGGGAAGAGGTGTTTTATGTCGATTTAGAAGCAAATTTAGCGGATAGCCAAGTAAAAGAAGCGCTAGAAGAACTTAAAGAGCACACCCAATATGTACGTATTTTAGGATGCTACCAAAGCGAGTCATTGCAGGCAGTAAGCGTGAATACTCAATAAGCAATTTTATAAATCAAAAAGGGCCGATATAGGCCCTTTTAGTTAACCAGTGCTAATCTGTATAATACCAACCCGCAATAATACTTAATCAATTTGAGGGATTCCCCCCCCCATATCTAAGCAAACGGTATAACAAATATTAATCTAGCACTTTTGAATCATTCGCTTTATTTAATAAGCTTCTGCTTTGCGTTAAAAAGTGTTCTGTCGAGTCAGAAAAGTAAACTTTAGCCTGCGCAAAAGAATCAATAAGTGCTGCTTTATCTCCCGCCTTTAATTTTTCTAATGTGTTAGCAAAGGTATCTTGATACTGCGCGAGTAAAGTCTCTACATCATCAAACTGCGCTAGCATAATATCAGAGTAAAGCTCAGGTGATTGAGCAAATAAACGCCCTACCATCATTAATTCAAGTTGATAAATAGGTGATGAACAACTACGTAGTTCCTCAAGTGTATGGCTTTGTTTTGCTAAAAACTGTCCGTAGACAAAGGTTGTTAAATGACGCATTACTTGAATAATTTGCATTGCTTCATCGTGTTTTTTTGCGTCAAGCTCAACAAGCTGACAACCCCAAACCTGTAATTGCTCTAATAATCCTTTTGCGGCTTGGTGATCTCGCCCTTCACATACAACGACTGTTTGTTTTACCCAGTGTGATATGTCAGGGCCAAACATAGGATGCAAACCAACTACAGGGCCACTGTGCGCGGCTTTTAGTGCTTTAATAGGTGATTGCTTTACCGATGTAATATCAACGAGTAAGCAATCATCATCTAGTTTAGGTAACTTAGCTACTACAGCGCCCAATGCGTTAATTGGCACACTGATCATTACTAGCTTGGCACCCTTTAAAATATCTTGCGCTTCGTTTTGCTGATCTTTATCTAAAATTTTAACGTTGTAACCTGAGCGAATAAACTGCTGAGCAAATAACTGACCCATGGCACCTTGGCCGCCCACAATAACAATAGGTGAAAGCTCTGGCGCAGCACATGCAAGTTTTGCTTGTTGGTTTTGATAGGCTTCTCGCATCATGCGTCTTAGTATATCTTCAACGAGATCTGGGCTTACATTTTGATTGATTGCTTCTTGTCGTCTTGCTGCTAATAGCTCTGCTTCACGTTCAGGTGCATGTAAAGGCGCGCCTGTTTGTTGTTTTATCTCACCAATCTTTTGCGTAATACCGTTACGTTTAGCAAGTAAGGCAACAAGTTGTGCGTCGCATTCATCTATACCCTCTCTTAGCTGTGCTAAATCACTTATGTCAGCCACGTTCATCCCACCTTAAAAAAACAAATAACGTAAATATAAATTTACATAAAAGTAAACTAATCAATACGATAAATACTAACAGGATCAGGTAACTGAGAAAAGGCTAAAGCGGAAATTTTACTAATGAAGAATTGAGAATTAAGAATTGAGAAAATAATATTCTAAAACCAAAACGGGTTGCAACCCGAAGGATGCAACCCGTTTTTTTGCGTTGATAAACAGCGCGTATTAGTTAAGTTTTTCTCTAATACGTGCAGATTTACCAGAACGCTCACGTAGATAGTAAAGCTTAGCACGGCGAACTGCACCGCGACGCTTAACTGTTACGCTATCAATAAGAGGGCTGTGCGTTTGGAATACACGCTCAACGCCTTCACCGTTCGAGATTTTACGAACTGTGAATGCTGAGTGAAGACCACGATTACGCTTAGCGATTACAACACCTTCAAAGGCCTGTAGACGCTCTTTAGCACCTTCTTTTACTTTTACCTGTACAACCACTGTATCACCAGGGCCAAATGCAGGTACGTCTGTTTTAAGCTGCTCATCTTCAAGCGCTTTAATAATATTTTGGTTTACTTTTGCCATTATGTTTCTCACTTTCCTAGGTGTAACTGTCTTCTAGCCACAAGCTTTTTGGTACTCTTGCTGAAATTTCGCGAGTAATACCGCTTGCTCCTCAGTCAGAGCTAGGTTATGCAACAAGTCAGGACGTCGTAACCAAGTTCTGCCTAATGACTGCATAAGCCGCCATTTTGCTATCTCTTGGTGGTTACCACTGAGTAATACAGCAGGAACCTGTTTGTCGTCCAATGTTTCTGGTCGTGTATAGTGTGGACAATCTAACAAGCCATCCGAAAATGAATCTTGTTCCGCTGACTGGTTATGACCTAACACACCCGGCACTAATCGCGCTACTGCGTCAATTAATGTCATGGCAGGTAGTTCACCTCCACTCAAAATAAAATCACCAATCGACCATTCTTCGTCAACATATGATTCTATTATTCTCTCATCTATACCTTCATAGCGACCGGCAATCAAAATCAGTTTTTTAGCGTTAGCGAGTTCGCTAGCGCCTTGCTGATCAAGTTTGCGCCCTTGCGGGGACATATAAATTACTTTAGCACCATCACCAGCAGCTTTTTTAGCTTCGGCAATCGCTTTTTTTAATGGTTCAACCATCATTAACATACCCGGTCCGCCCCCGTAAGGACGGTCATCTACGGTTCTATGCTTATCTAAAGCGTAGTCTCGCGGATTCCAGCAGTTAAAATCAATTAAGCCATTTTTTACTGCGCGACCGGTAACACCTTGGTCTGTAATAGCGTCAAACATGTCTGGAAAAAGGCTTATCACCCCTACCCATAATGAACTAGTTTGCGTCATTAAAACCCAGGATCCCAGTCTACGGTAATTTCTCTTGCGTCGTATTTAACTTCTTTAATAACTGAATCAGTTAAAAAAGGAATCAAACGCTCAGCTTGACCAAATGCATCTTTACTATTTGCTTTCACAACTAGTACGTCATTTGATCCTGTCTCCATCAGGTCATCAACAATGCCTAAGCTATAACCTTTATCAGTTACAACCGACATGCCAATGAGATCTCGCCAATAGAACTCACCTTGCGGGAGTTCAGGTAATTGCACTGAATCCATCGAAATTTCTGCATGGGTATAAGCCATTGCTTCGTCTCGATCGTTTATTTGCGCAAATTTAGCGATAAAGCCTTTGTTGTGGCGACGCCAGTCGACCACTTCTAAGGACTGCCATTTACCTTGCTGCCCTATCAACCACGGGCTGAAATCGAAGATCCCTATGGGATCATCAGTAAATGAATGTACCTTAAGCCAGCCCTTTATACCATATGGGGCACCGAGCTTTCCTACGACAATTATTGATGAGGTGTTCTCTTGACTCATGGTTACACTTACGCCTATTAAGCCGCTTTACGAGCGTCTTTTACTAACTTAGCTACGCGATCTGAAAGAGATGCGCCCTGACCTACCCAGTGTTCAACACGTGGTAAATCTAAACGAATTTTTTCTTCTTGACCTGAAGCAATTGGGTTAAAAAAGCCTACTTTCTCGATGAAGCGACCGTCACGCGAGAAACGGCTATCCGCAACCACAATTTGATAGAAAGGGCGTTTTTTAGCGCCACCACGTTGCAAACGAATAGTTACCATACCGTCCTCTATAAAGATTGACTGTTTTCATTAATAAGATTTACTCCCCAGAATGGGGAGCTGGGGAATTGTACGAGTTTTTGGCAATAACGCAAGTAAGAAGTGCAGCAAAAAGGCAGTTTAGTAGGTTAAACCGTGATCTCAACTGAAAATTAGAGCTTATGAGGTATTACACGCATAATTTATTCAATAAAAAAGGAGCTATTTGCTCCTTTTTTGTCGTTTATTTATTCTTTCAAAAATAGCTAAAGGCTAATATTTAAAATTTAGGGCCGCCGCCGCCCATCATTCCAGGAGGTAACATGCCTTTCATACCGCGCATCATTTTGGTCATGCCGCCTTTGCCTTTCATTTTTTTCATCATTTTTTGCATTTGCGTAAATTGCTTAAGCAACTTATTAATTTCTTGTACCTGTGTACCTGAGCCAGCTGCAATACGTTTTTTACGCGAACCTTTAATAATTTCTGGGCGTGCACGCTCTTTTTTAGTCATCGAGCTAATAATAGCTTCCATTTGGATAAATGTTTTATCACCCATTTGACCTTTAACTGCATCTGGTAAGTTAGACATACCAGGGAGCTTATCGAGCATCGACATCATGCCACCCATATTTTTCATTTGCTTTAGTTGATCCGCAAAATCATCAAGGGTAAAGCCTGCGCCTTTAAATACTTTTTCAGCAACTCTGGCAGCTTGCTCTTTATCTACTTTCATCTCGACTTCTTCGATTAATGAAAGTACATCACCCATGCCTAAAATACGTGACGCTATACGGTCAGGATGAAAAGGTTCAAGTGCGTCAGTGCGCTCACCAACACCCATAAACTTAATAGGCTTACCTGTGATATGACGAATAGATAAAGCCGCACCACCACGTGCATCACCATCAGTCTTTGTTAATATAACACCGGTAAGTGGTAATGCCTCGTCAAATGCTTTAGCTGTATTTGCCGCATCTTGACCTGTCATTGCATCAACAACAAATAATGTTTCAATTGGGTTGATTGCTTTATGAAGGTCTTTAATTTCGTCCATCATGTCACTATCGACATGTAAACGCCCTGCGGTATCAACAAGTACTACATCGATGAATTTCTTTTTTGCATGAGAAATAGCTGCTGTTGCAATATCTACAGGTTTTTGCGAGATATCACTTGGGAAAAAATCAACATCAACTTCAGCAGCAAGCGTTTCTAACTGCTTAATTGCCGCAGGACGGTATACGTCGGCACTCACTACTAGTACAGATTTTTTCTTACGCTCTTTTAAAAATTTTGCAAGCTTTGCGACACTGGTTGTTTTACCTGCACCTTGAAGACCAGCCATCATTACAACCGCAGGCGGTTGCGCGTTTAAGCTTAGCTCTTCGTTTGCTTCACCCATCGCTTTTTCAAGCTCTTCGCGTACTATTTTTACAAATACTTGGCCTGGGCTTAAGCTTTTTGTAACTTCAACACCGACTGCACGTTCCTTTACTTGCTTTACAAAGTCACGAACAACTGGCAACGCCACATCGGCTTCTAAAAAAGCCATACGCACTTCACGAAGAGTGTCTTTAATGTTGTCTTCAGTTAGGCGGCCACGACCACTGATATTTTTTAAGGTTTTACCTAATCGTTCTTGGAGGTTCTCAAACATGTATCGGTTCCGATAAGACGTTATATCAATCTAATTACACAGCTTTTTTATTTAGCCATCCAATTAAGGATATTGATATTATTAAATTTGAATTAAAAACAGTATACCGTAAATGGTGCCGGACAATACAGTGTTCAAGTGCCGCTAGTTGAGTTTCTTTTTTTAAGGTCTATCCATTTGCTTTGCTATAAAATACAATGCCAATATAACAACAAGGATTTTTTGACTCAAATTAAGTGGCCCAAGCACAATGCTGATTATTAGTTTAACTATTATTGCCAGTTTATTTTATGTGTTAGCAACGTCTCACGTGCTATCACGACTGTTTCATCAACAAGGCCCTAGCCAGAAAGTAACTGTAATATTAAGTACGGTTGCTATATTGGCGCACATGCTGCTGTTAGTGAATTCAGTGTTTCGATCCGATGGTCAAGATTTAAGTATCGTTAATGTCTCTTTACTTACCTGTTGGGTTATTGTTGTATCTGTCACAGCCGTGTCATTAAAGTTTCCGGCGACCCTATTACTTCCGGTTGTTTACGGTTTCGCAGCACTTCTAACTATCGCTAGTTTATTTATACCGCACCATCTTTTGTTGCAAAGTATAAATGTTGAAATAGGTTTAGTGACACATATCTCTATTTCTTTACTCGCATACTGTATTTTGATTATTGCTACCCTATATGGCGTACAGTTTTACTTTATCGATAAACGATTAAAACGAAAAGATTTAGCAATTGTACACAGTCATTTACCCCCTCTGATGGTTGTTGAGCGCCAGCTCTACCAACTTTTAAACTTAGGGACAATCCTTCTTACTTTTGCATTATTGTCAGGGTTTTTATTTCTTGATGGGATGTTTGCTAAAGAGTTTATCCATAAAACGATACTGTCGTTAATCGCGTGGGTAATTTTTGCTGTTGTTGCATTAGGTCATATGAAAAAAGGTTGGCGAGGAAAACCGGTCGTTATTACAATTATGATTGCTGCATTTATCCTCACACTTGCTTATTTTGGCAGCCGTTTCATACAAGAAGTAATACTAAATAAGTTTTAACTTGACTCTGCTTGCTCACTCTAGCTTAATACGCATTGATTTATAAGAAAAGGATCCATCGTTGGACGACATATCGACAAGTACCCTATTTATCATTTTAGGTTTTTTGGTGCTTTTTTCTGCTTACTTTTCCGGCTCTGAAACCGGAATTATGTCAATCAATCGTATACGCTTGCGACACCTCGCTAAAGAGGATCATCGTGCAGCTAAACGAGTCAGTAAATTACTTAGCCGTCCAGATAGGCTCATCGGTTTAATCTTAATCGGTAATAATCTTGTTAATATAGCAGCAGCCCAAGTGGCTACGATTATAGGCATTCGCCTTTACGGTGACCTTGGTATTGCTATAGCAACGGGTGTGTTAACTTTAGTCGTGCTTATATTTGCCGAAGTAACTCCGAAAACCCTTGCTGCCCTCTATCCTGAAAAAGTGGCCTTTCCAAGCTCAATAATACTTAAAGGGTTACTAAAAATTCTATTCCCTTTTGTCGTTGTTATTAACTGGATGACCAACGGAATACTGCGATTATTTGGTATTAGCGCCGCTCAAATAGACGAACACAGTATGAGTAAAGAAGAATTAAAAACCGTACTCAATGAGTCAGGCGCACTTATTCCTGCACGCCACCAAAGCATGCTCACCTCAATTTTAGACTTAGAACAAGTAACCGTTGAAGATATCATGATCCCACGTAACGAAATTGTGGCGATAGATATAAATGATGATTGGAAACTAATTAGCCGCCAGTTAACTCATGCACAACATACCCGTGTGTTGTTATACAGAGATAACATAGATGATGCCGTCGGTTTTATTCACTCACGCGATGCGCTTAGGCTTCTTACAAAAGAGCAGTTTGATAAACCTTCGCTGCTACGTGCTGTACGTGAAATTTACTTTATTCCTGAAGGTACGTCCCTTAATACTCAACTTTTAAAATTCCAATTATCTAAAGAACGTATTGGCCTCGTCGTTGATGAGTACGGTGATATTCAAGGCCTAGTAACCCTTGAAGATATTTTAGAAGAAGTGGTTGGCGATTTTACAACAACACAAACACGCACTCCGAGCGAAGAAGTAACAACCCAAACTGATGGTTCTTGTATTGTGGATGGCGGTGCTAACGTACGCGATTTAAATAAAGAAATGGGTTGGGATTTCCCACTTGACGGTCCTAAAACATTGAGTGGTTTAATTGTTGAATATTTAGAAGATATTCCTGATGCAAATATTAGTTTACGTATTGCGGGATACCCTGTTGAAGTACTTGAAGTAAAAGAGAACATGATTAAACAGGTAAAAATACATCCCAATAAACGAACTCGTTAAAGTAAAAAGGAGCCAAATTGGCTCCTTTTTTAGTAATGAAAATAATTAACCTAAACTCTGGTTAGGGGATTTTCAGTAAATTCAATGCAGTTAACGCTGAAAATAGCTACTCGAGATAGATTTATTATCCAGAATTCAGATTAATTAGCTAAATAATCGCTCTAACCATCCTTTATCAAGCTCTTCTTCACAACGCTTTAATTGCGCGCCATAGCGACTAGCTCGGTGTTTAACTTTATTTGCGACGCCCATTAGCCATTTTTTCTTTTTATAAGTACCACGCTTATATCCGCCCCAGCCTTCGTGATAATTAAGATATTGCGCATAAGCATCCCATTTAGAAATACCATTCACTTTATGCGTTTTATAAACAAACCATGCCATAAAATCTATTGCATCATCAAAGTCATCTCTATCAGCACCATTATTACCTGTTTCGCGAATATAATCTGCCCATGTAGGAGTCTTTGCTTGCGAATAACCATAAGCGTCACTGGCACGCCCAGTTGGAATTATCCACAAAAAGTATTCCATTGGTGGCGCTGCATCGTGTTTAAATGAGCTTTCTTGATACATCATGCTCATTAATACATGCTTAGGTGAACCCCACTTTTCTTGAGCGTCTCTTGCATCGAAATACCAATCGGATTTTTCCTTAAAAATCTTACAAATATCATTCGGTTGCTTTGGTGGTGCTGTAGCGCACCCCGCAAGAGTAATAGCTAGAGATAACATTAGTGCATTTTTTTTCATGTTTTTAGATCTCACTGAACTTTTATAAAAAGTGTGGGTCTGATTTTATAATGCAGCAGTACAGCATTGTTTCATCCCTGAAAAGTATTTACGCAGCCAACTTGGGCTGCGTTTTTTTGTCTAAAAATAGTGGGCATTAAACTTACTTACTGGCAAAATATGCATCTAAGAATGCTTTAAACGATTGCGTATCCGCTTGCTCAATTGCCACTTGTGCCTCATTAGACTCTATAACTTGTTGTTCCAGCCAAGGCTTTAAAAACTCACTATAGTCAGTTTCAGCATGACTTTTTTTATACTTATTAGCTAATGCTAATGCGAAGTGCCCGTTATCTAAACCAGATTCTTTTAGTTGTGAAACGTAACGTCCCGAGTAAGTTAGTGCGGGGTTATCAATCCACGTTGCCATACGCTTTATAGTATCTGAGTAATAATTAACACCGTAAGCATTATCCATCCATTTAGCAACATCCGTTAGCTGGGTAAATATTTCGCCCCCCCACGACTGCAGGCTTCGTTCTTCGTTATTAAAGTTAAGCATTAGTCCTTCTTCTCGACCTTGATTTACTACTGTGTCGAGGTTTTCAGTACTACGTGCTTGTTCTTTCCAATCCATTGGAGCTGAATCTTTTAATAAACAATATGTTAAAAATACATCTAAAAAGTGAATTTGCTCTATATCAATACCCACTTCGCTAAAAGGGTTTACGTCTAATGCGCGAATTTCTACATACTCAATGCCAGCTCTAAGCAGCGAGTCTGTCGGCGTTTCACCATTTTTAGCATTTCGTTTAGGGCGAATTGGTGAGTAAAATTCATTTTCTATTTGCAAAATATTTTTATTAAGCTGCTTAGGAGCTTCACTCGTATAATCGTCAATATCGCTATAGATTTCAGATGGGGTATTGATCGCTTTTTTCAAACCCGCTACATATTCATCTAGTGAATTATACATTACGCGCAATGATGACTGTGCGCTATTTGTATACCCCAGATTACCTAAACGAAGTGCAGTACCGACTTCTAAATAAAGTGTACCTTTCCCTAATTTTTTAAATGGCAAGTCGGTTTTGCGACCTTGTAAAAATGAATTACATAGCGCCGGAGATGCACCGAACATATAACTTATTAACCACAGCTCGCGTTTAAAATTACGGATCAGTGCTAAATAACCATCAGAGATAAAATCTTGTAAACTGGCGTTACTTTGTTTTAGTGAATGAATTGATTGCCAAAGTGTGTCAGGAAAAGAAATATTAAAATGTACGCCTGCAATTGCTTGCATCATACTACCGTAACGATTTTTTAACCCTTCACGGTATAATGTTTTCATTTGACCAGTATTTGAGCTGCCAAATTGTGCTAATACAATATCATCTTGATGTTCAATAAAGCACGGCATGCTAATAGGCCACAGCAATTCATCGCCCATTTTTTCTAAAGTGAATTTTTGCAAATCTTTTAATTGCTTAAGTGTCTGTATAGACGATTCGCTAACAGGGGTAATGAACTCAAGCAAAGACTCAGAAAAATCAGTGGTGATATGCCCATTAGTTAATGCACTTCCAACCCCTTTAGGATGCCCTTGAGCTGATATAACACCATCGTTTTTTATTCTTAACGACTCTCGCTCAATACCACGCTTAATGCCTTTAACTGCGTGTTTATGCTCATTTGCTGATAACGCGTTTAGCGTATTTGTTAAATCATGTGTTGTCAAAAATGCTTCCTCGGGCCACGTGGCTTAATCATAGGGTTATGGGGGCTAATTACCTAGACTCAAGATTAAATTGCTAAGAACAAAACAATTTCTCAAAATTAATTATCATTTATCCAATTTGGATATGCGTTTGATATGGCAGGCATCATACAGTAAACCCTAATATTGCCACCGCTCTTAGTATTATACAATTTTTTTGCATGGGTATTTAACCTAAAAAACGGAAGACTCACACGACTCAAAATCTCTCATTGCAGTACTTACGGTGTTGAATCTACTTGCAGTCGATTCATTTTAATCTGCGTTCAGAGTAAAGATTAAATTTCATCAATAAATAGACCGGCACTTACACGATATTGGCTCACCTAACTTTTAATAATCAGCCTAACAATTCAATTACTTGATGTAGATCATAAAAATATGAAATTTAAATTATAAGTACTAAAGAAATACTTTGTTTTTTTGCTTTGTAGTTAACAAGCAATATAATGACGCCAACGATAAAGGATGATAAAAAATACAATGCGCAATAATAAAAGCTTAAAAAATGAAGAAGTCCATTTTGATGAGTCACAAGAACTTGTTTCTACGACTGACCTAAGGGGAGTAATAACTTATGTTAATCAAGAATTTTGTATCATCGCTGGATACACCTCAGAAGAACTCATAGGAAAAAATCATAATATAGTACGTCATCCTGATATGCCTAAAGCAGCATTTAAAGAAATGTGGGAGATCTTAAAACAAGGCCATTCTTGGCGAGGTATGGTAAAAAATCGCTGTAAAGATGGCCGCTACTATTGGGTTGATGCATTTGTAACGCCTATTTTTGAACATGGTCAGCTTATTGGCTATCAATCTGTAAGAACAAAACCAAGCCAACAACTAAAACAACAAGCACAAGACTTATATAATAAAATAAATGCGGGTAAGTCACTATTTAGCCTCAAAGAACAAACAACAAGAAGACAAAGCATCAGCTTTGTATGCGTATTACTATGGCTAATTTATATTGCTCTATTTGGTTCGCTAAGCATTGCCTTAATAAACTTATTTATTTGCTGTTTAGTCATTGCTCTTAATTATGAAGAGCTAATTGTGACACCTAAAATATTACGTGATCAAAAAGCTAAGTCTGATTCGGTATCTCGTTATATTTATAGCGGCTATAACCCGCATAGTATAAGTGATTACAGAGAACAAATGATCAGTGCAAAATTACGTACTGTATTGGGTCGTATGAAAGATTCAACATTAAGCTTTAATAACATTGCGACCGACTTAGATAAACAATCCGCGATGACTGAAAAAGGTATTGCGGCACAAGGTGAGCGTTTAGAACAAATAGCATCAGCTATGGCACAAATGAGCTCAACAATTGGTGAAATATCAAATAGCACCACAGAAACAGCAGATAAAGTAAACCTCACTCACCAAAGCTGCTCTGATATTAAAAATCATATTGCCGAAAACAGTATCATGGTGTCTGATTTAGCAACACAGGTGGAACAAGCCGCGACAACCGCAAGCAGCTTAGCTTCTGAGGCTGATAAAATAGGTCAAGTGATGAGTGAAATTGAAGGGATTGCGGATCAAACAAACTTACTGGCATTAAATGCAGCAATAGAAGCAGCAAGAGCAGGCGAACATGGCCGAGGCTTTGCCGTTGTAGCAGATGAAGTAAGAACCCTGTCGTCAAGGACTCAAAATGCAACAACACAAATCCATAGCTCAATTAAAGAAATACAAGATACCTTATTTAGCTGGTCTAAAGTAATGCAGAGCACTAAAACTCAAGCCGATACTTGCGTAGATACAACCGCTAAAACTCAGATCGAACTTGATGGTATTTTTGTTCAAATAAGTGAGATTTCTCAGCTAGCAATTCAAATATCGACTGCAGCAGAAGAGCAACAGGTAGTTAGTAATGATATTGGTAATAATGTATCGCAGATTAAGGGGTTTGGTGACGAAAATCTCAATTTAAGTTTTAATGTCGCAAAAGGTGCAGCAGAGCTGGTTGAAGGTTCTCGTAAAGTAAATGACCTTTTACTTACGTTTAAAGTTTAAATTAGCACCTATAAAAAAGCCGCTGATTGAAGTGGCCCACAATAATTGGAATGTCCAACTATTGGGTGTCACTTTAGGTAGCGGCTTTATATATTTAACTTCTATTGATTAGCGATTTGTAAATACTAGACCTTCATCGGTTGCATCAATAATGATAACACTGCCAGGTAGATAATCACCACTGAGTAACTTTTGCGCGAGTGGATTTTCAATGGTTTGTTGAATCGCACGTTTAAGTGGACGCGCGCCATAAACGGGATCAAAACCACTTGCTGCAATGCGTTCAAGCGCAGTGTCTGTTATTTCCAGTAAGTAACCCATTTCAGTTAAACGCTCACGTAATTTCATTAACTGAATATCAGCAATCTCTTTGATATGTTCGTTAGCTAATGGATGAAATACCACCGTCTCGTCTATACGGTTTATAAATTCAGGCCTAAATTCATTTATTAATACATCCATCACTTTAGCTTTAAGTGTTGTGTAATCATTATTTCCAGCCTGCTCTTGAATAATATCTGAGCCTAGGTTTGAAGTCATAATAATAACGGTATTTTTAAAATCAACGGTTCTACCTTGTCCGTCGGTTAGACGACCATCATCTAATACTTGCAGTAAGATATTAAATACATCAGGGTGTGCTTTTTCTATTTCATCAAGCAATATAACTGAGTAAGGTTTACGACGAACAGCTTCTGTTAAATAACCGCCCTCTTCGTAACCCACGTAACCAGGAGGTGCTCCAACTAAACGCGCAACTGAATGTTTTTCCATAAACTCAGACATATCGATACGCACCATGGCATCTTCGGTATCAAACATAAAACCAGCCAGTGCTTTAGTTAGCTCTGTTTTACCAACCCCCGTTGGGCCTAAAAATAAAAATGAGCCAATCGGACGGTTAGGATCAGCAAGTCCGGCACGAGAGCGGCGTATTGCGTTAGAAACAGCAACAACAGCTTCATCTTGGCCTATTACCTTACTGTGTAACTTATCTTCCATTTGCAGTAGCTTTTCACGCTCACCTTGTAGCATTCTCGATACCGGTATACCGGTCCAGCGAGAGAGTATTTCTGCTATTTCATCCTCACCGACTTGGTTTTTAAGCAGAGTCATTTCTTGCATTTCGGCTTGTGAGGCTAAATCAAGTTTTCGTTCAAGTTCAGGGATACGCCCGTATTGCAGCTCTGACATACGCTGTAAGTCACTTGCCCTTCGCGCTACGTCTAAATCTAATCTCGCTTGTTCAAGCTCTGCTTTAATTACTTGCGTGCCTTGAAGTGATGCTTTTTCAGCATTCCATATCTCGTCTAGCTCACGATATTGCCCATCAAGGTCGGTGATCAACTCTTGCATTTCAGCTCGGCGTTTTTGGCTTGCTTCGTCTTTTTCTTTCGCTAGTGCATTATCTTCTAACTTTAGTTGGATAATACGACGTTCGAGTTTATCTAATGACTCTGGTTTTGAATCAATTTGCAAACGAATTGAAGAACCCGCTTCATCTATTAAATCAATCGCTTTATCTGGTAATTGACGATCACTAATATAGCGGTGAGATAACTGCGCCGCAGCAACAATCGCGGGATCTGTAATTTCTACTGAATGATGTAACTCATATCGCTCTTTTAAGCCGCGTAATATAGCAATGGTATCCTCGACTGAAGGCTCTTCAATGAGTACTTTTTGGAAGCGACGTTCAAGCGCTGCGTCTTTCTCTATGTATTTACGGTATTCATCAAGCGTGGTTGCGCCAACACAGTGTAATTCACCTCGCGCTAATGCTGGTTTTAGCATATTGCCCGCATCCATGGCGCCGTCACTTTTACCTGCCCCCACAATGGTGTGTATTTCATCAATAAATAAAATGACTTGGCCTTCTTCTTTAGCCAATTCATTTAATACTGATTTTAAACGTTCTTCAAATTCGCCACGGTATTTAGCACCCGCAACTAACGCGCCTAAATCAAGTGATAGTACGCGTTTATTTTTTAATCCTTCTGGTACTTCACCATTAATAATACGCTGCGCTAAGCCCTCAGCGATTGCTGTTTTACCAACGCCAGGCTCACCTATTAGTACAGGGTTGTTTTTAGTCCTGCGCTGCAGAACCTGAATCGTACGGCGAATCTCATCATCACGGCCTATAACAGGGTCAAGCTTACCCTGCTCAGCGCGTTCAGTTAAATCAATGGTGAACTTTTCTAATGCTTGGCGTGTTTCTTCTGCATTTGGATCATCAACTTTTTGACCTCCACGAATCGCCTTAATCGCACTCTCAACTTTGGTGGCAGTTATATTTAACGCTTTAAAAATAGTCCCAAGCGGGCCTTTATCATCACATGCAACAAGTACAAATAATTCACTAGAGATGTATTTATCTTTACGCTTTTGCGCATATTTATCGCATAAGTTGATAAGCGACACCATGTTATTGGACAGTTGAACATCACCGCCGACCCCTTCTACTTTAAATAGCTTTTCTATTTCTTGGGAGAGCTTGGTATTGAGTTCGTCTGCACTTATGCCTATTTGGGCAAATAGCGCTCGAACACTTGACCCGCTTTGCTGAAGCAATGAGTACATTAAGTGTACAGGTTCAATAAATTGATGATCGCGGCCAAGTGCCAGCGATTGCGCATCAGAAAGCGCAGATTGAAATTTACTTGTAAATCGATCTAAACGCATAAGGGTTTACCTATCAAATAATCTAATTGCTTAATTAATGGGTATGTTTAGGCGTTTGTTCAAGGTGTAGCAGAAAATATAATCACAACAATGATAAATTACTTGCGCCAGATCAAACTTGCCATGCGTCCAGTTTGGCCATCACGACGATAAGAAAAAAACAGGTCTTTGCGAGAAACAGTGCAGTACTCTCCCCCTGTAATTTTTTTTATACCTGATTTATTTAGTAATATACGAGCAATATTATAAATATCGGCAAGGTATTTGTGGTTAGTATGTAGTTTAAACGCTTCAACAAAAAGAGATGATTGTGCTTGAAATAGCTCAAAAACGTCTGAGCCAACTTCGAATTTATTTGGACCAATAGCAGGACCTAACCATGCATTGATATCCTCATGCTTTGCATCAAAACAATCAAGAGTACTTTTAATTATACCCTGCTCTAACCCTCGCCACCCTCCGTGAATGGCCGCAACTTCATTGCCATCATTACTACTTAATAATATGGGAAGGCAATCAGCAGTCATAATAGCAAGTGGTTGATCAATTAGTTGTGTATAAAGAGCATCAGCATTATGTAACTCAGTGAAGTCAAAATGCTCATCAACAATAACAACATTGTTACTGTGAACTTGATTTAGCCATACCGCTGGTTTTGGAATATGCGTATTTAACAATGCGCGATTTTTTAATACGTACTCTTTATTATCACCAACATGAAGTCCAAGGTTTAAACTTTTAAATGGGACTTGAGAAACACCACCTTCACATGTAGTACTTAACGTACCTACATTATGAAGGTTTTGCCATGTCGCTGATAATAAATGCACTATCTATCTATATCAGGATTAGCTTTGGTGTCTTCGCGTAGGGCTAGCGTCATAGCAACCATATCATCAGGTATAGGCGCTTGCCATGTCATCATTTCACCCGTAATAGGATGAGCAATGCTTAATTTAACCGCGTGGAGAGCTTGGCGTCTAAAACTACGAAGTAGCTCAAATAACTCAGGAGTTGCACCTTTTGGTGGACGCGGACGGCCGCCATAAGACTGATCACCTATTAATGGGTGATTTAAGTAAGCCATATGAACACGAATTTGGTGTGTACGACCGGTTTCTAAGCGCAAACGTAAGCGAGTATGTGCGCGAAACTTTTCAGCCACACGGTAATGCGTAATAGCAGGTTTGCCCATTTCATGAACAGCCATGTGTGTACGCTGTGTCGCATGGCGACCAATAGGCTTTTCAATCATGCCACCAGCGGTCATGGTTCCATTACAAAGTGCTTCATATTCACGCGTGAAGTTTTCACGTTTTTGTAGTGCTGTCACTAAATGCGTTTGTGCAGGGATCGTCTTAGCCACAACCATTAATCCGGTCGTATCCTTATCTAACCTGTGCACAATACCAGCTCGCGGAACATTGATAATTTCCGGGTAGTGATGTAATAGCGCATTTAATACTGTGCCATCAGGATTACCCGCCCCAGGGTGAACCACAAGCCCCATTGGTTTATTAATTACCAAAATATGATCGTCTTCATAAACTATGTTCAAATCGATGTTTTGTGCAAGGTATTCTCGCGGTGCTTCAATAGTTGTTTCAACATTAAGAAGCTCACCACCTAATAACTTAGTACGTGGTGTGTTTAATATTTCGCCATCAACAGTAATTTTATCATCCAAAATCCATGTTTTTATACGTGAACGTGAATAATCAGGGAACAATTGCGCTAATACTTGGTCTAGACGTTTACCACCTAAGTCAGTTGGAACCTCGGCTTGAAGAGAAATTTGCTCTGTCATTAGTAACTTTACCCAATTTACCAGTGCAAGCTTTGCTCGACTGGGTTAGAATCGCTTTTAATAAAAGCATAATATAATACGTATAGTTTACTCGGTTTTACCGACTTGGCCTAGCCGAAGACATCGAAGGTAACAAATAAAATGATAAATAAAATAGGGAAACGTGCATTTGCCATTGTTTTTTCAGTTTCTGTACTTAGTTTAGGCGCTTGTTCGTCTGCGCCTGACCAAGAAGATATTCAACGTGTACCAAACAGATCAGCACAAGCTTTGTATGAAGATGCAAAAGAAACACTAGATTCTGGTTTATATGCACGTGCAATTGAGCTTCTAAGTGCAATAGATTCTCGTTATCCATTTGGCCCGTTTTCTAAGCAAGTACAAATGGATTTAGTGTATGCGCATTATCAATCGGGTAATACAGAGCAAGCATTAGCAACAGTCGATCGCTTTATACGCCTCAACCCAAATCATAAAGATTTAGATTACATGTATTACATGCGTGGTTTGGTAAACATCAAAGCAGACAAAAATGCATTTCAAGAATACTTTGGTGTAGATAGAGCTGACCGTGATGCAAACCGAACACGTGTTGCATTTACCGATTTATCAACATTGGTTAAACGTTTTCCAGATAGTGATTATGCACCAGAAGCTAAACGTCGTTTGGTGTGGCTGTTAAACCGCATGGCACGTTACGAATTAAAAGTAGCGACTTACTATTACGAACGTGAAGCTTATTTAGCAGCAGCTAATCGTGGTAAATTTGTTGTTGAGCATTATTCACAAAGCAGCTATTTAGACCCTGCACTTGAAATGATGGAAAAAAGTTACGACAAACTAGGGTTAACTGAACTTAGCAAACATGCAAAGCAAACGCGAAAACTGAATAATAGAACCAAATAGAAAAAGCGCTTGTAAGCTGCCTCTTATACACAAACCCCTGCTAAGTAATTAGCTGGGGTTTTTTATTAGGGGTGTGTGCAGGACACGGGATCTTTGCTCAATTTTGACTTGTTTTCTCACGGATGTAAGCCAATAGCATCAAACAGGGGCAGTTACCAAGCCCACTAAGTTACAAACCTCGCGCCGCGATTAAACCCCCTAAATAGAACAAATTTTAAACCTGAAAGGTAATACCAATCTGCTTATATATGGGGTCTATTTAACGTTAAGAAAATTACGCTAGAACTAGGCAAAAATTTTTGTATCTAGTTGTTCTCGGCAATTGCTCCCTGCATTGCTCTACCTCCTGCATCCATGCAGTCGTAAATAAAAAATTTTTAACGACGTTATAGTGCAATTTAATTCGTTAAATTGATCAAAGATTTATGCAGGTTGGTATAAACAGGCCCTGTATTAATTAAAACGTTAAATCGCGTCTTCATCTTCTTCTGCTGTTCGGATCCGTACGACACGTTCAACATCAGTGACAAATATTTTACCGTCACCTATTTTTCCTGTTTGCGCTGTTTTAACGATAACTTCTATAGCACGTTCAACATCATCATCACCAAGTACGATGTCTAATTTTACTTTTGGCAAAAAATCAACCATATACTCCGCACCACGATACAGCTCAGTGTGCCCTTTTTGGCGACCAAAACCTTTAACTTCACTTACGGTCATTCCATTGATACCTACTTCAGACAATGCTTCACGTACATCATCGAGTTTAAAAGGCTTAATAATTGCTTCTATTTTTTTCATGTTAACTACTTTTTTAAAGCTTCAGATGCTTCGATTTTAGACAATCATAGAGTTCATAGCAAACAAAGCAATTGAATGACGGTGATAAAACAATCAACCATGGTATAATTTACCAAATAAAAATAGCTATACTTAAACAACTCGCAGTAATGAGATTAATATGAACAATAAACAAAACGGATTCACCCTTCTAGAATTAATGGTCACTGTTTCTATTGTGGGTATTATTGCTTCTATTGCCTTTTGGAACAGTAGCGACATGCTTGAAGAAAATAGGGCTGAAAATTTTTTGTTAGAGTTGAAAAGAAATATTAGCTATGCACGTTCTCAAGCAGCAAGTACTGATGAAATAATGGTGCTATGCCCTGGACCATTAAATAAGATAAGCGAAAATAAATTCTTTAATTGTCAAAACACATGGCAAGGCGATTCGGTAATAGCATTATTTGTTGATAAAAATAACAATGGTAAATTTAATAGAAAAACAGACACTATTTTTAGAGCAATGGAAAAAATTAGTTCTACAGATAAATTAAAATACACTGGAAATGAAAAAATGCTGCGCTTTAATACCAGCGGTCGTATCACGACTAATCCAGGCGACTTTATCTTTTGCCCCAATAACGGTACTGAAAACAATAAAGCGCTCAGAGTTTCTCAATCAGGAACAGCCTTTTATCTAGGAGATACCACAGAAAAATGTGATTAAAAAACACACTAATTAAATTTGTCATATTCTGATTATTTACTAGACTAAATTAATCATTTAGATTGATTTAAGGCTTCAGGGATGAGGTTTAAAACACGTTCAAAC
Source organism: Pseudoalteromonas sp. S3431 (assembly GCF_000690035.1). NCBI lineage: Bacteria > Pseudomonadati > Pseudomonadota > Gammaproteobacteria > Alteromonadales > Pseudoalteromonadaceae > Pseudoalteromonas > Pseudoalteromonas sp. S3431. The sequence continues at coordinate 19,542 of NZ_JJNY01000059.1, read as the reverse complement.
AAAATATTAGGGATAATTCTCATAGAGTTAATGGTGGCTTTATCAATCATTGCTATCATCAGTCAGCTTTCAATATGGTTCTTTTCAGATTTTTTAGCCTTAAATCGTGCCGACAATCAAGTTAACCTATTACATCGTAATATTAACTACGCACGGCTGTATGCAATCGAAAATAGCACCTACGTTACGCTATGTACGTTAAAAGAAAAGGAATGTGTGAAAGATGATTGGGACGGTCGAATCTCTTTATTTATCGATAATGATAAATCCACTACACTAAATAACGATGAACTACTTTTGAGTACATTTGAACATACTCATGATGCAGATAGCTTAAAATACCCTCGTGATGCAATAACTTTTAGGCCTGACGGTTCACTAAATGGCTTTCAAAATGGCACTTTTATCTATTGTCCAAATAGCGACAAGGCAAATCTTGAAGGGCTTGCCTTGTCAGTAAGTCAAACGGGTCGAATACGAATTAAATCAACCGATATATGTCAAAAAAGTAACTAACCTGAACTCTGGTTAAGAGGTTTACTAACGTATTTAATCATAGTGATGTTTAAATCTATTTTCTCTAGCCAGAGATTTTCAGTGAAAACAAGGCTAACTTACTTGCAATAGCTGGGCTATTGCAAGTAAATTCAACGCAGTCAGTACTGAAAATAGCTGCTTGAGATAGATTTATTATCCAAAGTTCAGGTTAACTAATAATTACCGACCCCAACAATAGTCAACGTCAGTAGCTCCTTTAGTACCTTTTGCACCCTTTAAGCCAATATCAGTAATAGATAGTTCAGTACAATCACCATCACCTTTTACTGCGCCACCTATGGGCTTTGCTTTAATGGTAAACGTATTCGTTTGTTTAACTTCGATACTGAGTTCAAAATGTTTACTTTCTGTTTTATTATTAATACCAAGGTTATCAAACGATTCTGTGTATTCCCTATTATCAACAAAAAACTGCTCTTCTTTATTTGCCGCATCCAATAATGCCGCAGCGGCTTCAGCACGCGAAGTGCGCTTAACATACTCAGTGTAATTAGGTAATGCTATTGAAGCTAATATACCAACGATAGCAACAGCTATCATTAGCTCAATTAACGTAAATCCACCTTGTTTATTGCTCATCTATTTTTCCTTAATTTTTGATTTCGTCATTTTCTTCACGCTTATAAATATAAGTTTGCTGCGTTTTGAAGCCAAAGCCGATAGGTTGAACATCATTAACTAACTTAATCTTACCATCAACAACATTTAACCCAGGCCCTACAATCTCGACTGGTTTCATTGGATTTTCAGCATTTTCGCCTTTGATGCCAGGGCCAATTAAATAGAACTGACTTTCCATTTTAACATCTATGTCTGTATCAATGATATCTGGTGGTGTAGGGTCATTTTCATCCAGAATAGGCTCTGCATCACATTTACCATTATTATTTTCATCCACACAAGATTCTCCTTCGCCAAAATAAAGCTGTGCTGTATCGGGTACATCATAACTCGTGGAAAATTTTAATTCGTCATACACTTTCGTCCCGTAGTGTAAATGGAATGCATATAAAGAACCTCCTCCCCCACTAAGCGAGCATTGGTTTTCAGTTGACGTATCTGAAGCTGGCTTAAATGATGAAAAATAAGCAACACCACCTACAACGGCAGCTGCAGCTAATGACTTTTCACCTGTGCCTAATTCATAGTGCCAGCCCTTGAATCCAGCTAAATCTACTTCTAAGTCGACAAATTTATCAACATCATTTAATGCATTACCAAAAGGGTCTAAATTCATCGGCATTAAATCAGCTAGTTTAATCGCATCTGGTGTATTTGTTGTAAACGTTCGTGTTACCGTGTTTTCATCTCGAATCATTAACAATTGATCTTTTTCATTGGTATCATTCGGTTTCGAACGATTACCGCTCCCCAATACCACAGCATCAAAGGGTGTATCTAGCCGAGTTATAACTTTTTTACCATTTACAGTCACTTCAGAAACTTTGCTAAACATCGTTCTTACTATTAATGGGTTATAAAAAAAGCGTCTATCTTCTGTTGCTTGACTACTCCCCAATTCAGCAAACTTAAAGTGACTAAATTTATTTACATCGTCTCCTGGCATATCAATACGCCATATATCTCCTCCAGTATCAGATGCGTAAATTCTATCAATGTATCCATCGTAATCAGAATCAAGTAAAGAAACATTAGCAGCAATACTGTGTTCGCCCTCAAATCCATTAATATCAGGGGTGAGCGCCCATACTCTTTTTCCTGTTTCAGCTTCAACAATATAAATACCTCTACCTATATTATCTTTACTTCGAATAGCCGCATCCTTATTCGTATCATACCCTGCACCAAACACAAGTAACGGCTTATCACCAAATGCTTTTATGTAAGCAATCTGTGGCTTTGACCACGTTTGAGCTAATTCTTTAAAATCACCTTTACCACCTTCGATCGGCTGTGCCCACAACTTTTTTGGCTCACTGGGGTCTGAAATATCAAGTGCATAATAGTTTTTACCACCACGTCGCATACCTGCTACAGCCCAGACTTGATCACCTTGACTTGCATCAATAACACCATCATTTAAGCCATTATCATTTAGGTTTTTATTATTAAAATAAACACTAATCGGCCCATCCATACCATACAGTTTACCGGTTTCATTATTGCGAAGAGGTTTAATAATGTCATATAGATCAGAAGGTATAAATGCCCAACTTTCGCTCACTTCATTATTAACATCATCATCTTTGAACATATGCAGAAATCCAGCATTAGTGCCTATTAGAATACGAATATCATCATTGCCGTAATCTATCGCTATCGGTTTAGAATGCAGGGGGTCACCAAAAATATTACCTCTTTGATCTGTTCTATCGCCATCACCGTTTTCATCATCAACATCAATGCCCATAGACCATTTAATATCAGAGCTACTTAAAGTAATCGGATTGTCATCTAATGAATCAAGTATCTCGCTTACAATCGTGGTGTTAAATTCAACAATACTTCCTTGCTTATTTGTATAAAGATTCCGCCTTTTTAAAGCATCACTGCCAGTGAGTGAACTTAAGTGATAATTTACACCACCTTCTGCAACCAAACTTCCATCAGCTGACTGATCACTTGGTAACCAATAGGTTTTTGCATCATCATCAATCAAACCATCCGAATCAAGCGCCGCTTTATTCGTTGAATCAATAATACGGCTACCAGAAACTTTTAATTTTTTTAAGTTTCCTTTCCACCTAGTACCTATTTCAGGATAAAACATAGCGAAATAAATAGCATTTCGACTACGAGTTTGATCGACGTTATTACTCGCTACAGATGGCGATGAAAAGCTATCATTTACTTCTCGAATTTTAGAAATTGCTTTATTTAGTGACTTAGATAATTCATCTGGGGTACTGGCTGGAAAGTTTTCGCCACCACCTAATGACGAAGCTTTAACTAAAAGCTCTTGCCCCTTAGCACTCATTCCAGAACCAAAACCTATTGTGTATAGACGCCCTGTCTCGTGAATATCAGGAGTCGCTGGATACAAATCTACTTTTACATTACTCGTACCATGAATAACTTTAGCCAACTGATGTAAATAGCTACTGTAATAACTATCAGTACTCCAATTTAGGCCTTGCCCAAAGTACTTCTTATGCTCATCACTAATTACGCTATCACTATCATTATCTCCTGACGGATCACCATCAGTCATATAAATAATATTTACTGAGTTATCACAACGCTTCGCTTCCTCTACGCTGTCATTAAATGGAGAAACATACGTATAAGTAGTTTGTGTATCATAATAGTTATAACAAACCTCTCTGCGATTTCGCCCCCAACCAGTCCAATAGCAATGCTCTTTTTCTATCTGAGTCGTTACAATATCTTCAACACTGGTATCTCTTTCAACTTCGCTTGCTCCCAAACCATAGCTCACACTTTGCCCTGTAATATATAAATAGGCTTCCCAGAGTGTCTCTGTTAGCGGCGTTCCACCATCCGCTGGTAAATTTGCGATTGACGATTTAACCACAGAGGGGTCTTTCCCCAAGCCATTTATAATATAACCGCCATCAGTCTCTTTAAAACGCATTAAACCAAAGTCAATATTATCGTTATCTTCTATAACTTTATTCATCGCATATTGTGCCGCACCTAGGCGACTATCCGAGCATAATATATAGCGTCTTAGATTATTACTGTACCCACAATCATTACCCGAACTTGATGAAAACGCCATACTTCCCGATGTATCAAATATAAGCAGCACACGTGGTTTTTCATCCACGTTAATATTATGATTCACGTAGAGCTCTATATCCTCAGCGGTAGCCGGTACACTCATTGTTAACCCTAGAGATGCAGCAAATAATTTATTTAATTTAAGTCTCATTTTAAATTCCTTTGCCTGTACTAGCCATTTGTTGAGCAATACCGGTAACAATGGTTAACTGATGTTTGCTTTTAGAGCCATACTCTATTGTTGTTGATACTTGCATCATATTGCAAGCAACCCCTTTTGTGCAGCTATAGCACCTGGGACACTCCAGATTAAGTGCGCCTTTATTTAAGTTAATCATTTTACTTGGCATACCATTATGTTCAGCAATAAGCATTCCATCGGTGCTTTCGTCAGCTATTTTAGTGACTTCCTCGGGTGACAAGAAGAACTGATTAGCCGCACCTTTATTTGCTTCCTCAGCAATCACGCGAAGTACTTCGCCTATCAATTCATTTTCAGCTACTTCGCGCTCTTGTGCTGCATTCGTAATTTTAATATCAATACTGCTACTGCTCATTAATGTTACCGCAATACCCGTGACAGCAATTACCATTATCAAAGCAGTAATCAGTACAACACCTTGTTGCTTGATTTGTGATTTCATTAAATGCGCCATAAATTTTCCCCAACGTTATTTAATCGAATAGTCGTTGTAAAAACAGTTCGCCTAAAATTATCTGTAAATTGTAATTCTCTATTATCTGCATCTTCGCCTAACGTGTATGTTTGATTTTTAATGCTAAGGTCTGCATCAGGTTGCAGGGCCCGTATCAATAAAAATACTTGCACAGTTAAAATTCCTTTGCGATTTTCCCAATCGGCTGGAGCCATATTATCAATGCTCTTATACATATCTATTCGACTATCATTTGTTGTGTCTAAGCCAAAAACAAAACGCATGTTTTCGACCCCTTCCATTATTGTTTCGGTTTTCATAGCATCGTCAACCAAACGTTTACGCATTAATGCAGGAACCGTTAACTTATTATTATTTACCGTATAGGTTTGATTAGAAATATAATAAACATGGTGACTATACGGCCACACTGTCGCATTAACATTTAGCGTCGCTGGATCAACAATATTTCGCACAAATTGTGCACGCTCTTGCTCTGCTATAAAGTAATTTTCTTTATTTTGTGTTTCATTACTGCCCGCTTTAACTGTAATTGGATCACCCTGTAAAAACTTAAGCTGCAGGATATCCGTTCCACCTATTGGATTAGTTACGCAATTAAGCTCTTTTACGGCTCCCGCTGTTTTGGCATAAATAGTGCGAAAGTTAGTGGTACTGGAAAGATCTGGGAAACTGCCGTTATTTAAGCCTTCAAGGCAATCGTTTGCTGCATTAGGTGTTGCTAATGTCGTCGTGTTCGCTGACGAAAATGAATCATCATAAAATGTTCCCCAAAACCCAATTTGCTCAATATCTCGTTGCATTATATTTATAGCTAAGCGACCTGACTCTTGCAGCTCGCCTATTGTCATAGTATCTCGAGTTGTTACTTTCATACCTATGTAGGTAAACATGACACCACCAAGTACAAGACCACCAATAAAAAGAGAGATCATGACTTCTATAAGTGTAAACCCTTTTTGTTTCATGCTTAGCTCCTAAGATAAATATAGCTGGTCAAAACAACTAGACGGCGTCGTTTATCTGCTGTCCCGCATTTAATATCGCCCGTCGCTTTATTAGCGGTAAATTCTTGCCTGCCTTGCCACGAGACAACAACCTCTAAGTTGAATGCTTTACCGCCTGAGCCACCAATAGCTGAAGGGTTTATACATACAGTGGCCCCATCCAGCGTTCCTGTATTTTCGCGAGCGCGTATAGCTCGTTTCCACTGTTCAATATCCAACAGCGCAATTTGTGCTGAACTGCATGAATTACTAAAACAAGTAGTTGTCGATTTCATAGCGGTTTGGCTATTAAACGTTTGTTTATAGAGTGTGCCTAATTGAGACGTATCATTAGCACGAATACGTTGAATAATATCGTTGCCAAGCGCTACAGCCGCAGCGCGCTGCATTGAATCAAAACTTGCTTGCTTTGCTTTAGCTTGTAGTGCGATAGCACCTAACAAACCAAAGCTGAGAATAATAAATGCAATAAGCACTTCTATCAGTGTAAAACCTTTTTTGGAAGAAGGAGAGTAAGATTGCATAAAAAAACCAAATGAAAATTATCTAATTATTAGTTTATCTGCTAAATGGTAATGTTCAATCAATACTACGATAGGCGGTTAAATTTGTTGATAAGCGGTTAACAGAATATATTTAAGAGGTATAAAATCAAAGCGCGCTTTTGACAGCCTTGAGCTCACGACGACTAACAGGCAGTAACTCGCGACTCCCTTTAAGTTCAATCATGTGATGACTACTCCCTTGCGAATGCAAAGCAATAACCCTTTTTTTATTAACTAATGTATTACGATGAATTCGTAAAACATACGCTGGATAGAGTAATTCTAACTGCTTTAAACTTTGTTCTAGTAAAGCTTCTCCAGTTAAAAATACCATTTTGGTGTATTTTTCTTCTGCACTAAAGTACAAAACATCTTTTATATCAACGCTACGTAGAGTACCAGCTAGCTGATAAGAAATTTTTACATTTTGCTGTTTTTGAATATGCACTTTGTTTAAACGCCCGACTTGCTTAAGCACCTTTTGCAATGATTGCTCTGAAATAGGTTTAACTAAATAACCCGCTGCGCTTAATTGTAAAGCATCGAAGGCATGCTCAGGGTGAGCAGTTATAAAAACAATTGCTGGAGGTAGAATTAAACTATTGAGCTCATTAGCAACTTGTAAACCATTCATTCCAGGCATATCAACATCTAAAAAAATTAAATCTGGCGTTTGCTTTTTAGCAAGTATTAGGGCTTCATTACCATTACTTGCCTCACCTTGTACAACTATACTTTTGTCGTGTGCTAACAAACGAATTAAGCGCGATCTCGCAAGAGGTTCATCATCAACAATGAGTACATTCATACACTGCCCTCAATTAGCTTAGGGATCACGACCTTGACCCTAAACACATCATTTTTACTAGTAATTGTTAGCTGCGCTTTATTTTTATAATAAATATTTAATCGCTGGCGAATATTTTCAAGCGCCATGCCGTTATTAGGCCTAGTTTGAGTATTAGAAATTACTATGGGGTTAGATACAATCATGGTTATATAGCCGGTAGTAATATGCAGCTCTACTTTTATTTCTGCACCATGCTCACTTGTTTCAACGCCGTGGCATACCGCATTTTCAATTAATGGCTGCAGTGTTAAACAAGGAATACTCAATGCAGGTAGTTCATTGGGTATTTGCCAATCAACTCTTAAGCGGTTACCAAAACGCCATGTTTCAAGTGCTATATATTGCTTACTCAGTGTTATTTCATCGTCAAGAGATACATTTTTTCCTGAGTGCATTGCAGCCTGCGATAAGGCGGCTAATGCTAAAATAGCCTGCTCTGCCGCATCGGCATCATGATGAGTAAGCTCTGCAGCAGTGTTTAAACTATTATATAAAAAATGAGGACGTATTCTAGCTTGCAAGGCATCAAGCTCAGCTCGAGAAAGCGCTTTAGTTTGCTGCTCTTTTTCAAAATGAATTAATAAAAATTGGACGAATAAAGCCGCCAGCAAAGCCACTATAATGCAATTGCGAAGTGTAAAATAAATTAGGTTCTTTGTATCATCTATATCAAAAGCAAAATGGGAAAATAAGATACTAAAAATGCATGTAGATAATAAAAAAGAGGCAAAAAATAGACTTAACTGAAAAGCTTGAGTACGGTTCTGTAAAAAAAAACGACAAAAATATAAAGAAGAAGTGCCGACTAAAACAATTAAATGTAAAAATAAACTAATGATCCCAAGTCGAAGCCAAATATCGCCTTCTACATTGGGTGCAAAGGCTAAAACAATAGCAATAACTTGAGAAACAATAAGCGAAGCTAGTACGCCTCGCTCATTAAAAAGAGCCGAAAAAAGCAAACCATCATTTTGAAGTGACTTGCTCATAACGACTCTCCTATAATCTAAATTTTAAATTAACGTAGCTCTACAGGAACAGCAAATACTATATTCTCTTCTTCGCCTGGATTTTCAACAACCTGCGTACCACCAAGATCTTTTAATCGGCTTATAACTTGTTGTACAAGTACTTCTGGCGCAGAGGCTCCCGCAGTAACACCCACTGATTTAGAACCCGAAACCCACTGTTCTTGCACATCAGTTGCATCATCAATTAAATAAGCAACTGTGCCCATTTTATCTGCAAGTTCACGTAAGCGATTAGAGTTAGAGCTGTTTTTAGCGCCAACAACTAATAGCACATCAACTTTGTCTGCTAAGTCACGAACAGCATCCTGACGATTTTGCGTTGCATAGCAAATATCATCTTTACGAGGTCCGTCAATTGATGGAAACTTATTGCGTAGTGCATCAATAACATCAGCGGTATCATCAACAGAAAGCGTCGTTTGGCTGCAATAAAAAAGGTTTTCAGCATTTTTTACATTAAGCGCAATTACATCGTCAACAGTTTCAACAAGGTAAATACCACCGGCTGAGTTATCATATTGTCCCATTGTTCCCTCTACTTCAGGGTGACCATGGTGTCCAATTAAAATACACTCAATACCTTTTCGACTGGCACGTGTAACTTCCATATGTACTTTAGTTACAAGCGGACACGTTGCATCAAATACTTTTAAGTCACGGCGTTTAGCCTCGCTGCGAACAGCTTGCGATACGCCATGTGCGCTAAAAATAACAATGCTGTCGTCAGGTACTTGATCAAGCTCTTCAACAAAAACCGCACCACGGCTTTTTAACCCATCAACTACATAGCGGTTATGAACTACTTCGTGGCGAACATAAATTGGCTTTTCAAAAATATCGAGAGCGCGCTCAACAATACTAATAGCACGGTCAACACCAGCGCAAAAGCCGCGTGGATTAGCTAATAATATTTCCATTAACCTTCTACCTCAATAATATCAACTTCAAACGTTAAACGCTGACCAGATAAAGGGTGATTAAAATCAATCGTTACCGACTCGCCTTGCACTTCACGTACTAAACCTGGAAGTTCAGTCCCATCAGGTTGAGTAAACGCAATAATTGCACCTACCTTAGCTGGTGTTTCTGGGCCAAACTTACTGCGATCAACGTAGTAAATATTATCAGGGTTTGGCTGGCCAAACGCATCTTCAGGTTCTAATTCAAACGTTTTACTTTCGCCTGCAGTTAGCCCTAATAAACACTTTTCGAAGTTTGCCGTTAAGCTGCCATCGCCCATTGTTAACTTAGCAGGTTTATTGTGCACCTTGGTAGAGTCGGCGGCAGAGCCATCTTCTAATTTAATAGAAAAATGGAAAATAACTTGCGAGTTTTCACCAATTACAGCTTGGCTCATGCTTTATGCTCCTTCGGACTCTCACCGGTAAAGGCGTCAAATAACAATAATGCTGCGCCAATACAAATAGCGCAATCAGCAATATTGAATACAGGAAAATGTGAGTCTTTATAAAATACGTGAATAAAGTCGATTACATAACCATACGCAATACGATCGTATAAATTACCAATAGCGCCTGCAAGTACCAACGCATAGGCACCGCATAGTACTTTGTTTGTTGCAGGTAAACGTTTTAGCCACCACACAAGCAAAGCACTAATAGCAATGGCAATTGCACTTAAAAACCAACGCTGCCAACCACCCGCTTCACTTAAAAAGCTATAAGCAGCACCATAATTATGCACATAAGTAATACTAAAAACAGGGAGTAAATTTATCGACTTTTGATAAGCCATTGTCCCTACAACAAGTGTTTTACTGGCAAAGTCTATTACTAAAAGTAATAGACTCAACCAAAGCCACACTAAACCACTTTTTTGGGCTAGTTTGCTCACTAAGAATAACTCCTAAGCGAATTGACGCTTTTCACCTTCGCCATCAACATTACTTACACAGCGACCACAAATTTCAGGATGAGCAGGCTCAACACCTACATCTTCACTGTAATGCCAACAACGCTCACATTTAGCAGCATCTGTTGCAGCAACACTAATGAACAAACCTTCAATTTCGGTAGCTTGTGTATCAGCAGGCTGGCTATCAACTTCAGTAACATTTACCGCTGATGTTAACAATACAAAACGCAGTTCATCACCAAGCGCATTTAACTTAGCGGCAAGCTCTTTACTCGTAAATAAATTAACCGTTGCTTGAAGTGTTGCACCAATGACTTCTTCTTTACGTGCAGCTTCTAATAAGCGGTTTACTTCGTCACGTACTGTTAGAATTTCTAACCAGTCATCGTTACTAAATTGGCTATTTGTTGGTGCTTGTAAGCCATCATACCAAACTGATGTAAATACGTAGTCACTACGCTCACCCGGTAAAGCTTCCCAAATTTCTTGTGCGGTAAAGCTCATAATAGGGGCCATCCAACGCGTCATTGCTTCTGCTATATGATAAAGCGCTGTTTGACAAGAACGACGTGCATGGCTGTCGCTCTTAGCTGTGTATTGACGATCTTTAATAACATCTAAATAGAACGAACCAAGTTCACCCGTACAGAAGTTCATTAGCTTTTGCGTTACTAATAGCATTTGGTAGCTGTCGTACGCGGCTAAAATCTCGTCTTGTAACTGAGCAGCACGGCCAACAATCCACTTATCAAGCTCAACCATATCATCAACAGCTACTTGATCAGTTTTTGGATCAAAACCATTTAGGTTAGCAAGCAAGTAACGGCTGGTGTTACGAATGCGACGGTAACGATCGGCTGAACGTTTAAATATTTCATCCGACACAGTCATTTCTGCCGTGTAATCGGTAGAGGCAACCCATAAACGTAGAATGTCGGCACCTAGTTTATTCATCACATTTTGTGGTGAAATAACATTGCCTAGTGACTTAGACATTTTGCGGCCATTTTCATCAACAGTAAAACCATGAGTCAATACTTGGCGGTATGGCGCATGACCATTAATAGCAACAGATGTCATCATTGATGACATAAACCAACCACGATGCTGATCAGACCCCTCAAGGTATAAATCAGCTGGACCAACTAGGTCTTCACGTGCGTCTACAACACAAGCGTGCGATACACCTGAGTCAAACCATACATCTAGCGTATCTTGCACTTTCATGTATTGCTTGGCGTCTTCTTCACCAAGTAATGTAGCTGGTTCTAAATCGTACCATGCTTGAATACCAGACTTTTCAACAAGCGCTGCTGCTTGAGCAATTAGCTCTTGTGTATTTGGGTGAAGTGCCCCAGTGTCTTTGTCAACGAACAACGCGATTGGCACGCCCCAAGTACGCTGGCGAGAAATACACCAATCTGGGCGGCTTTCAACCATGTTAGAAATACGGCTTTCGCCCCACTCTGGTAACCATTGCGTGTTTTTAATTTCTTTTAAAGAATCTTGACGTAAGTTAGCCTGATCCATGCTTACAAACCATTGTGGTGTAGCACGGAAAATGATTGGTGTTTTATGACGCCAACAGTGTGGGTAACTATGCGTAAGCGCATGATGATGCATAAGCGCACCGTGCTCTTTTAATACTTCAATTACGCTCGCATTCGCCTTAAATACGTGCTGACCTGCAAAAAGTTCGGTATCTGGTAAATAAACACCATTTGCACCAACAGGGTTAGCCACTTCAAGGTTGTAATTTAAACCAGCCACGAAATCTTCTTGACCATGCCCAGGTGCGGTATGTACAACACCAGTACCTGAATCAGTCGTTACGTGTTCAGCAACAATCACTGGTACATTAAAATCATAAAAAGGATGGGCTACTTGCAAGTTTTCAAGCGCAGCACCTTTTACATACCCTAGTACGTGAAAGTGATTAAAACCAAAGCGGTCCATAGCATCTTTAACGAGCTCAGAGCCTAAAATTAGACGTTGTTGTACGCCTTCATCTTCAACCTGTACCAACGCATACTCTAAATCGGCATGCACAGCCACAGCGCGGTTTGCAGGAAGCGTCCACGGTGTTGTTGTCCAAATAACAGTACCAACACTGCCTTCACCTTTATGACCATCAGCCAAATCAAATGCACTCACAACAGCATCTTGATCAACAAATGTAAAACGCACATCAATCGCTGGAGATTGCTTATCTTGGTATTCAACTTCTGCTTCTGCTAATGCAGAACCACAATCTGTACACCAATGCACAGGCTTAGCACCTTTATGCAAATGACCTTTTTCAATAATACGACCAAGTACACGAATTGCATTCGCTTCAAAGTCAAAGTTCATTGTTAAGTAAGGCTTATCCCAATCTGCAAATACGCCTAAACGTTTAAAATCAACTTTTTGACCTTCAACTTGTTTTTTAGCGTATGCACGGCATTTTTCACGAAACTCGCTCGCGGTTACTTTTACGCCCGGCTTGCCTACTTTTTTCTCAACCATTAACTCGATTGGTAAACCATGACAATCCCAACCAGGAACTAATGGTGAATCAAAGTCAGATAATGTTTTAGACTTAACAATAATGTCTTTTAATATTTTATTAACTGAGTGGCCTAAATGGATGTCGCCATTTGCATACGGAGGGCCGTCATGCAAAATAAAGGTCTTTTTACCTTTCTTAGCGCTGCGAATTTGACCGTATAGGTCGTCTTCATACCATGCTTTAAGCATTTTTGGTTCACGTTGTGCCAAATTGCCACGCATTGGAAACGGTGTTTCCGGTAAGTTCAAAGTATGTTTATAGTCGCTCATTTATCCTACATTCCGTCTCTATCGGCTACCTGATTTAAACCAAAACACTGCTTAGCGGCAGCAACATCAGTTGCTATTTGCGCCGTTAATTGTGTTAATGTCTCGAATTTTTTCTCATCGCGAAGTTTTTTTATTAACTCCACATGCATAAATTGTCCGTAAATATCCTGTGCAAAATCAAAAAGGTGAACTTCTAATAATGCACGAGTTCCATTGAATGTCGGCTTATTACCTACATTTGCAACTCCAAAAATCTGTTTTCCTGCAATCGTTGCTTGCACTGCAAACACTCCGTTAACAGGACACACTTGGCGTTTTAGGGCAATATTTGCTGTTCTAAAACCGAGTTCGCGTCCTCTTTTCCAGCCATGTATAACACGCCCAGAAATAGCATAATCGTGACCAAGCATTATTTTAGCACTCGCTAAGTCACCAGATGCTAAAGCATCTCGTATTAAAGTGCTGCTCACTCTAGCATTTAATTGACGAAAGCTCGCGGTGCTTTTTACGTCCATGCCGGCTTGCGTTCCTATGCTAGCAAGCAAAGCAAAGTTACCTTGGCGCTGTTTACCAAACTTAAAATCATCACCAACAGTAAGTGCTTTAACACCTAACTTTTTAATCAAAATCTCATTAACGAATTGCTCAGCATGCATGTTTGCAAATTGCTGATTAAAGCTAATGCAAATAACTCGCTCAATACCTAAATCACTTAGCAAACGTAGCTTATCTCGCAAGCGCGTTAGCCGTGCTGGGGCATTATTTTTAGCAAAAAACTCTTGTGGCTGAGGCTCAAACAGCATTACAGTGCTTGGCAAACTATGTGCTTTAGCATCAATAAGTAAACCTTTTAATACTTCTGCGTGGCCTAAATGAACACCGTCAAAATTACCAATAGTTAACACACAACCAAAATGGTGCGGGCGAATATTGTGTATACCTCTAATTAACTCCATGCCACCTAATGCCTTGTTTAGCGAGTTATTAATTACGACTAAAAATTAATTAAAGTCGCAGAGTTGCCGATTATAATCTTTTTTTTAATTTGATTCAGTAATTGCTACACTTTTTATCGTATTTAGTCTAACGCCCATCAAAAATAGCATTGCAAAGTAACTAATACCTGCCAAAGCCACTAATGCTATTAATAACATTACCTGATGTGTAAAGCTCCATGTAGCCCAATAATAGTAACTGCTCACAAACCATGTAACAGCTCCCATAAACGCACTTGCAACAACACACTTAAGTGTAAAGCGCATGCTCGTTGATGAAAACTGGTATACATTTTCTTTTTTAAGCTGCCTGTATAATAAAAATGCATTGCAGCTAGCCGATAACGAAGTAGCAAGTGCTAACCCTAAATAACCAATGAAAGGAGCCAGCATAATGTTAAACACCATATTAAGTACTAAGGTGATAATACCAATACGCACCGGCGTTTTAGTGTCTTGGCGAGCGTAAAAGCCAGGAGCCAGTACTTTAATTAGCATAAAACTTACAAGCCCTACTGAATATGCGACTACGCCTAGGCTTACTGCTTTGACATGATCAATACTGTCTTCTTTAAATGCACCGTGATCGAACAATACAGTAATAATAAGTGGACTGATGATCATTAAACCTATCATTGCTGGTAGGCCTAAAAAGATAACAAAACGCACTCCCCAATCGAGAGTATGCTGAAAGTCGCTACTTTTTTTACTGCTATGTAGTTTAGAAAGCGCCGGTAAAATAACTGTCGCAATACCAATACCAAATAAACCCAGCGGAAATTCAATTAAGCGGTCTGAATAATAAAGCCATGCAATTGAGCCCGTCATCAGTAATGACGCAATCATGGTATCTAGCAACAGATTAATTTGACTAATAGAGACACCAAACAAAGCCGGTAGCATAAGTTTTCGTACTTTTTTTACGTTTTCGTCTTGCCATGCCCAACGCGGACGCGCCAACATTTTTGCACGGTATAAAAATGGAAGTTGAAACAAAAGCTGTACAACGCCACCAATAAATACGCCAATTGCGAGAGAATAAGCCCCGACGCTAAATTTATCATGTAAAAAAATGGCACACGTAATGATAGAAACATTGAGTAAAACAGGTGTAAATGCAGCAACAGCAAAACGGTTATACACATTCATGACTGCACCACTAAGCGCCACTAAACTTACAAAAAATAAATAAGGGAATGTAAATTTAAGTAATGAACTTGCAAGTTCAAATTTTTCGGCATTAGGCCCTCCCTGCCACCAATCTATAAACCAACCTGTACCAAATAATGCTGCAATAACAGGGGAGGCAACAACACCAATAATAGTGACAATCAATAAAATGGTTCCTAATGTACCTGCCGCTTGTGCAACAAAAAGCCTGACTTTGTCGTCACCTTGTTGCTCTTTAATTTCACTCAACACGGGTACAAATGCTTGTGCAAACGCCCCTTCTGCAAATAAACGACGTAGAAAATTAGGAATACGGTTAGCAAATAAAAAAACATCAGCCGCTGCACTTGCACCTAATAAATTGGCAACGACAGCATCTCGAACGAGCCCTAAAATACGCGATATCATAGTCATACAACTAACTATCATACCGGAGCGAAATAAACCTTTTGACACCTTAAACCTACTCAAAAATCCCTAAGAGAGGCGATTATGCCACAGTCTTTTTTATAAATCGCTTTAAAGCACTAGGCTGGGGGTCTGTGCTTTGTTACAATGTCTGTATTAACTGCTAAAGCGGCAAATTGATGCTCGTTATATGGTGCAGTTTTTCTTGGATTGTTAAATTTAAATTGACATTCATGATTGAAACAGGCATATTCCACGGCCTTTAATTTAAGCTTTATTTTAAGATTGTTAGGAGCAAACCTTGGCTAACATCAAGTCTGCAAAAAAACGCGCTATCACAAGCGAAAAAAACCGTCAGCACAACGCAAGCCGTCGTTCAATGATGCGCACTTACTTCAAAAAAGTAATTGTTGCTATTGAAGCGGGCGATAAAGAAGCTGCACAGCAAGCTTTTTCTGTTGCTACACCTATCCTAGACCGTTACGCAACTAAGGGTCTAATTCACAAAAACAAAGCAGCTCGTCATAAGAGCCGTATAGCAGCTAAGATTAAAGCTCTATAATTTGTTTTTGATAGAATATAAAAAACCGGCTTTTGCCGGTTTTTTTTTATTTAAAATTTAATTACATAATTACACGTTTTCTAAATCTGGATAGAACTTCTTAAGCATTGCCGCTATTTTTTTAGGAGTGAATGGCTTAACCACAAAACCTTTAGCGCCTTTATCTATCGCATCTTTTACATTCTCTATACCCGAATGAGCCGATACCATAACAACATTAGTCTCAGGGCTTAATTCATTTATTTGTGCAATTAATTCTTTACCATCACCATCAGGTAATTCAATATCTAAAAAGATGATATTATATTTTGCAGCGCGGCACTCGCTAATACACTGTGAGGCGGTAGATGCTTCCTTTACGTTATCTATCCCTAAATGCATCAGCGTTTGACTTAAAAAGCTGCGTACAGTGCTAACGTCATCTACAATTAAAATTGATAGCTGCGTATTCATCTTCATTCCTCATAGGCTACAAGCCAAATTTACGTTATTATATTGGTATATAAATTTATTCATTTAATTATAGAGACCTACACCAAAAAGGCCAGATCTGCTTTATGTCAAAAACACAAAAAAAACAAACACTACTTGGAAAAACGCCTGCCAAAAAAAAGCAAGTACAACAACGTAGGCCTCGTACAGCATCGCAAGGCGCAATAAGTGAAACTCAAAGTCCGACTATTTCTAGCCAAGGTGGCAAAGAAACTAAGTCAAAAAAAGGTTTAATAATAACTTTAAGCATTGCTCTATTAATAATAATAACGTTTCCAAAGCCGACATTACTCACCTATAAAAAATTAGGGATGGTAAGCGAAAGCATTTATTGGCCTGGTGTATTTGGCTACGGAGCTACCATTATAGATTCAAACTTGCACCCACAATTAGATTCTAGACGAAAGTCCCTTTATTTATGTACTAATCCAGAAAGTTTAAATAACTGTCAAAAGTATCAAGTCATAGCAGATCATGGTTTATTTGCAGCGATTGGAAGTTATTTTTAGCATTAAAAAAACTAATCTGAAAATTTAAAATTACTTGGTTGAAAGGTGCGCAAAATATCAACATAATGGCGCTCCTTTTTTCTACAACTGAACTATTGAAACGACCATGCTAAACGAGCTAGATTGGCTTTTAAACACGATACTACTTGCACTAGGTTTAGGTGCATTCTTTATTAACCAGATAACACTGCTACGCGTTGCCGCGATTAGTGCATGTGGTTTGTTATTTTTATCTTTTAGCTTAGATCTTATGTCGTCGAGTGTTATTTCAAATATGAGTTTGGTGCTGATAAATACTTTTTACTTGTTCAAAGTTTATACATTTGGAGAGTTCAATGTAACTCAAAGTTAACAACTTTCCCTTAGATTATTTTATAGCCCAGCATTGCTGGGCTTTTTATTGCAAAAATAGAAAGGTTCTCGGAAACATCATAAATTTAGAAAAATTATTGTCATTAGCGAAATTTTGGGTGAGTAAGGCCGTGTTTACTCTTTTAAGGCTGAATTTGTATAATGGATTGCTTGCTCGCCCACATCCAACGCTCGATACAAAAATTAGACGATGAATTTTTTATTCTTATACCTATTAGCTTAATTAAGTGATGTATTTTGAGGTAAGAAAACCGTGCCAATAACAAGGCAATAATTTCGTTATTTAGTTGTTATCACTAATTGCTCCTGCATCCGTGCAGTCGTATATCAGAAATATTTAACGCAGTTAGGTCAGATTTAATCCCTCAAATTGATTAAGTATTATTGCGGATTGGTACTACCTAGATGTGAGTGGGTAATTCTAAGGAAATAACTTGGCTCTGGATAATAAATCGATCTCAGGCAGCTATTTTCAGCGCTAACTGCGTTGGATTTACTTGCAATAGGCCCGAAGGTTTCAGTCGATTAAGTAATCTCTTAACCAAAGTTTAGGTTAAATAGTATTTATGGAAACGATAAAAAAGCAAAAATTTAGAAATAACCACAGCAAAATTAAATAATTGACTGTGGCATTGTGTAATTACAGAACAGTCGGTTGATTAAACCAAGCAGATACACCCAATACAATAATCGAAATAACAATTAAACTTAACTTCACACCACCTTGATTCGTCTTCATAACACCCTCTTTATTGTTTTTATTAATGAGAATACCTAACAACAATAATAAAAATTACAAGTGTTAACAAGTAGTTTGTTAAATTATTTAACTATCCATTAATAACCTTTCGTTCTATCTATTAGATTATTAAGTTTACTACCCTGCCTTAAACATTCAATATTTTCTGCTATTTGCTCAATAACACTTCTTAAATCAGATAATGCGGCACAGTGAGGCGTCAGTGTTATTTTTGGGTGCTGCCAATATGGGTGGTCGATTGCGAGTGGCTCTTGCTCAAAAACATCTAAAGTAGCTACTCGTAAGCTATCTGTATTTAAAGCATCTAATAAATCTTGCTCAATAACATGCTCCCCACGGGCAACATTAATGAGTCCTGCATGGACTGGAAGCTTTGATAATAATGTGCGATCAATTATACCGGTAGTTTCTTGTGTAAGTGGCAATAAACAAATTAGATAATCGATATTAGGAAGCATTTTATTAAGGCCTTGTTTAGCATAAAACATTTCAACATTAACTTCCTTTTTCTCTCTTTGCGCCCATGCACTTACAAGAAAGCCATTACTAACAAGCTTTTTTGCACACGCCTTGCCCAACTCACCAAACCCTAAAATACCAACATTTTTATAGCTATAAGCACGCTTTGGCTGCCAACTTTGCTGGTTTTGTTTAATAAAATACTCTTTAAAACGTAACTTTTGCGCTAAAACATGAGCAAGTACATATTCAGCCATATCCTCTGCCAACTGAGTATCAACAATGCGCACAACCTCAACATTACTAGGTAATAATGCTAAATCGATACTGTCAACTCCAGCACCAAAAGACGAGACAACTTTTAAATTAGGAAGTTGTGACCACATTGTTTGCGGGGCTTTCCAAGCAAGTACAAAGTCGACTTTATCCAAACTCTGGCAATCTGGCCACTCTTCTATACATACATTAGGTAACCGTATTTTTAATTGCGCCATTAATTTTTTGTTATCTCGCCCTGTGATAGCAACTAATACAGACATCTTTATTTCCAAATAAGTTCGAGTTTAACTAATTATACTAATCAAGATATCTTTGCCTAGGGCCTACTGACCTTTTAGATTGAAATTCGTTCAATCTAGGGGTGATTAAATCGCGGCGCGAGGTTTGTAACCTAGTGGGCTAAGTAAGAATCGAGCAACAAAGAGTTAATCGTCCCTAGAAAGAACCCATTGGGCAGCGCATGTTTGG
>NZ_JJNY01000057.1:0-38057 GCF_000690035.1 Pseudoalteromonas sp. S3431 | reverse complement strand
TAAGTAAAAACCGAGCAACAAAGAGTTAATCGTCCCTAGAAAGAACCCAAAGGGCAGCGCATGTTTGGTATTTATGCTGCGTTATCGCCTATTCATGGGGAATAACCACACTACATAGGCTCCGCCTTGCCTAAAAACCAAACATACTGCTGCAAATTCACCCACCAAAGATCAACACGCCCTAGTATATTTAAGTAAGCGCTTAGCTTTGAAAATTAAGCGACTGCTTGCTCTAAAATTTCGCGGCTTTCTTTAAGCGTAATAGCTTGGTTTTCACCAAGTGCTAGCATGCCGTGCGCTTCAAGTTTGCCAATAATATTGTCAATAGCTGCAGCTTTATCATCGCCATGCTCAGTAAGCTGGGTCGCTACGTCGAGGCTGTGGTAAAACGCTTCAATCGCTAGAATTGTTTTCTCAGCCAGGTCGTCAGATTGCTCAAGACCAAACACATTTTTACCCATTTGCTCAAGCTTTGCTTTTTTAACTGCAAATTGGTTGCGCAGTAAAGAAGGCTGAACAATAGCAAGTGAACGTGCATGATCAACGCCGTAAGCGGCTGTAAGCTCGTGACCAATCATGTGCGTAGCCCAATCTTGCGATACGCCAGAACCAATTAGACCGTTAAGTGCTTGGTTAGCAGACCACATAAGGTTTGCGCGCCATGCGTCGTCTTGGTTTTCAAAGTTATCGCCCAGTGTTTTAAGCGCTTTTAATAGTGCTTCTGCGTAGCCATCTTGTACAAGTGCGCCTGCTGGGAATGTTAAGTATTGCTCACAGGTATGAACCCATGCGTCTACTAAACCATTTACAAGTTGGCGCTGTGGTAATGTTTTCATTACATCAGGGTCCATAATTGCAAACTTAGGTTGTACCGCAGGAGACATAAACGGAAGTTTTTGTTTAGTCGCAGCTTTGCTCACAACAGAACCTTGGTTAGACTCAGAACCTGTAGCAGGAAGAGTAAGTACTGCCCCAATAGGTAATGCGCTAGTTACTTTATGTTTACCAGTAGGAATATCCCAACCTTCGCCATCATAAACTGCAGATGCTGCGATGTATTTAACGCCGTCGATTACTGAGCCGCCGCCTACACCTAGTACAAAGTCGATGTCTTGTTCTTTACAAATTTTTACTGCTTGGTCTAATACTTCAATTGTTGGGTTAGCGCCAACGCCCGAAAACTCTACCCAGTCAAAGCCTTCAAGTGCTGCAGCAACTTGGTCGTACACGCCGTTCTTTTTAATTGAACCGCCGCCGTACACTACAAGTACTTTTTGATCTTTTGCGATCAAATCAGATAGTGCCGCAATTTGTTGCTGACCGAATTGGATAAGTGTTGGATTTACGTAGCTAAATTTCATTATTTTGCTCCTAGGTGACGGTTAATTGCTGAGTACTTTACTTAGTTACCTAATCAAAGTATCTAATAAAGTATCGATGTGTGCATATTAGTGGCAAAACAAACATAAAAAAAGCCCAATAACTCGCAAAAGCTTGCCTAAAACTATCAACATTGTTATTTTACGCAAAATACACTCAATTAAAGATGCCTTTTATGTCCACCATAGCCAATATGTTGCAACAATACGCCGAGCATAATCAATTACTCAGCTTTGAAGGCACCATGGAAACTATTATTCCAGGCGTGTATTTTCATCGAGCAACTAAAAGCTCGCCGCGTCAGCCGCTTATATATAATTCAGGTATTATTATTGTTGGGCAAGGTCATAAAATAATTCACTTTCCGGAGCATCAAATAAAATACGGCGCAGGCGACTACTTAGTCCTTGGTGTACCGGTGCCATTAGAGTGTGAAGCGTTTACCGATAACGATTTACCCGTTATGGGCATTGCCATAGATATAAACCCTGCAATGCTACACAAACTCGTTAATCAAATAATGCAGCATAAGCCTCTTTCAGCGTCATCGTCGTCAACACAAATTGGTGCAGTGCAGTCCGCAACTCTAGATACAGCAATGGAGCTCGTTACTCATCGGTTATTAACTGTGTTAAATAACCCACTTGAGGCAGAGATATTTGGCGAAGATATAGTAAAAGAATTGGTATATCGCGTACTTTGCGGCCCTCAAGGCAACACCTTAATAGGTCTTGCGATGCATGATGGACATTATGCTCGCATAGCACGTACGCTATCTACTATGCACAGTAGTTATGCCAACCAAATAACTGTTGAAGGTTTAGCGGAAGATGTAAACATGAGTGTATCGTCGTTTCATCGTGCCTTTAAGCAAGTTACTTTTGAGTCGCCATTGCAGTACTTAAAAAAAGTACGCTTAGCTAAAGCAAAAGAACTCATTACTGCCAGCGGCAGTAAAGCCAACGAAGCAGCATTAAAAGTAGGTTACACCAGCCCATCGCAGTTTAGCCGCGAATTTAAACGACACTTTAATAAAACACCTAGCGAAGTATTAACTCAGCTACATAGCTAGCCCACAAAAAAGCCACTATAAAAGTGGCTTTAAATAGCACGGGTGCAAACTATACTTTTTTAAATAAAACGTCTGGGTTAACCATGGTTTTCATTTCAAGTACATTGCCATTTGGATCTTCAATAAAAAATGTTTCTTGCTCAAACTCATCACCAATAAAGCGACGGTAAGGTTTATCAAGATACTCTATACCCGCACTTTGTATTCGTACTTTTAACGCGTTAAAGTCGGTTTCTGATAAATGAATACCAAAATGCGGTACAGCTACAGCGCCCATATCTACGTCGTGGCGCACTGTAGGAAGACGCTCAACACTTTGATGCAATGTTAACTCGTTACCCCAAAAGTCGATATCAACCCAGCGACCCTCTTCACTATTACCGGTTTTACAACCAAGTACGTCACAATAAAATGCTTTAGTGACTTTTAAATCACCAGCTGGAATAGCTAAATGCAAACAGTTAGACATAAATTACCCTTGGTTAACTCTTTTAATATACTAAATTACCCGCATTATACATAAATCTTAATTTATAGAACATTAACAGCCATATAATTAAGCATATTTAATACTTTCAAAATGATTAATAAACAACCTTATTAAAGTTAGTGAATACTTATGCAATTATATTTGCAGGCAGTGCTTTAAAACCAAAAAGGGTTACTTTAAAATGCGTGGACTATGATTAAATTCTTATCTTTAAAATTCATCACTTTTTTTATAGGTTTTATATCCTGCTTTGTGATGCATACAACATTTAATGTTCCATTAGTGATTTCGGCCGCATTAACTGGGCTCATTGGCTCGTTTATACCGTTTCCTAAAAATGTTAAAAATCACCCTTATGCTGCTATTTATGCCGGTAGTTTTGCTGGCATGTGCTCGACTAATTTAATTACTAGTTATTGGGAGATTGTAATTATCTCGCTTATAGGTGCTAGTTTGTATGTGCTTACTATGAACTTATTTACTGGTTTTGGCGGCAAGTTAGGTGGTGTTGCTTTTGCAAGTGTTGCAATATTTGTATTAGCTAAAGGGATTGTATTATGAGCCTTGAATATCCGTTAATTGCGCTGCTAGGGGCATTTTTAACGTTTTTTTTAGCAAAACATAATCGCTTTGATGCCATAAGAGCATCAGCTGCGCTTTCCATTGTTGCCTATCTACTTCTTAGCGTGCTTAACTTAAACCCTGAGCTTTACAGCATTGTGTTTTTTGGCGGCACATTTATAGGCATGAGCGCCCCACATCGCTTTGGTATATATACTGTAACTAACTCAGCCATTATTTTTTCAATACTCTTTGAGTATTTAGTTCCAAGGCTCGATGGCTATGGCGGCGCACTTGGCATTAGCGCGTTTTTGTCTGTATGTATTTGCCATACTTTTATTCTACTAGGCGCACCAAGAAGTAAAAAATAGTTAGGATTTACGAGAGCATGTGGGGTAACCAAATAAAACGTTTAGCTTTGCTTTAATGCCTTTTACTCTATAAATGCTTTTTATCAAATAGTCCCATTGGTGAAATGTTATTTTAAATGGGTTGTTAGTCTTTAACTGTCCTACGATGCCATATTTACAGGTTTTATTTGGGTCTTCCTCAATAAAGGTGCCGAATAATTTATCCCAAATAATTAATACACCCGCAAAATTTTTATCCAGGTAGCCTGCATTAATTGCATGATGCACTCTGTGATGAGAAGGTGTATTAAACACCTTTTCAAACCAACCAAGCTTATTCACTATTTGTGTATGCACAAAAAACTGATACGCCAAGTTGAGCGCCACAACAGTTAGGACTGTCATTGGGTCAAACCCGATCAACATCATAGGTAACCAAAATATCCACATGCCCACCAAGGGATACATTAAGCTTTGCCTAAACGCGGTAGTAAAATTCATTTTAGTGGAACTATGGTGTACGACATGCGCCGCCCATAACCAATGAATATGATGTGATGCTTTATGAAACCAATAGTACAAAAAGTCTTGCAATAAAAAAGCACATAAAATAGAAAATACAGAAAGCTCTATATCAAACAAGCGGTATCCGTAAAGCCAATAAAAAAACGGCATGAGTATAATTAATGAAAGCGCATCTGCTCCTTGATGCATTAAAGCCAAAACCGTATTAGCTAGGCTGTCTTTTATACTGTAATAACGCCTAAACGCTATAAATTCAAATACTACAAAGGTTAAAAATACAGGGCTTAAGGCAAGTAAAATAATTTCAACACTCATGTTGTGCACTCCTTAAAATAGCGCTCTAATTTTGTAAGTGCGTTTTTAATATCATTTTTAATGAAAAATTTAAGTATAAAACTGGGCATCCACCAAGGTGAAATACACTGTATAGAATAAGTAAGCTCAGTAGAGATAAATGCCTGCTTTTCGATAACAGTTAAATAAATATCACCTTGATGAGCAGCCACAGGCTTATTGCCCACAATTTGATAGCAAATGTGATTATCACTAGCACTTATAACTTGCTCAGTAAAAGTATACCCTGATGTTCTAACTTGCCTCACGGCTCCTTTTCCGCCGTTTATCTGCCCGCAATTTTGCGGTTTCAATAATAAAAATTGAGCGTTAAAAAACCTATTTAAACGTTCATGATCAAGCAACACATTAATTATTTCAGTGGGAGGAGCTGCAAGGTTTTGTTTTAAATTTATTAATATCACTGCTATAACCTTAAAAATTATTCACCTAGGGCCCGTTTATCTTTCTAAGTTAAATTTGCAGCCGTATGCTTGGTTTTTAGGCAAGGCTGCGCCCATGTTGTGTGGTTATTTCCCATAAATAGACGATAACGCAGTATAAATACCAAACATGATCTCCCCTTGAGTTCGTCCTAGGGGCGGTAGCAGGATACAGAACTTTGCTCAGCTTTTAGGATGTAAGCCAGATCGGTAACACATGAGTAGGTACTTAGCCTTCTAGGTTACAAACCTCGCGCTGCGATTAAATTGCCCCTAAATAGAACAAACTTTAATCCCCAAAGGTCAATAGGTCCTAGCATAATAAAATTTTACATGGCAGACTTGCTCATACACGACCATTTTTTAGCTTTAGACGACAAATGTACTCACTTGCTGATCATTACTTTTCAAGTACTCTTGATTACTTACAAAGCCAAGGTATAGCCAATGAAGTGGCTTTGAAGGCCATCAAATTTACTGAGTACAGTGATAATAAAGCACGACAATTCGCACCTCGTATTACCTTAACTAGTTACAACGCATTACTTGAATATTCACAAAAAACACTTAACGATCCCCTGTTCGGCTTTAAGCTTGGGCAGCATATTCGCACAGCAAATTTTGGAATTTTAGGTTACTTAATAGAATCAAGCGATAGTTTAGCCAGTGCTATACAGGTACTTTTAAATTATGACAGCTTGGTCGCTGACATAGGTAAATCACAATTTGAGCAGCTCGGCGATATTGCAATTATTCGCTGGCTACCGCATCCAAGTTGTAACGAACAGGTTATTTTGCGTAATATGACTGCTTGGGTATGTGTAATACGTCAATTACTTAACTCCAAACTATCTCCTAGTTCAATATGTTTTACGCATCACTACTCAAAAGAACATTTAAATACATTGGCTACGTGGTTTAATTGCCCTGTAAGCATAAACGCTAAGTACAATGAAATTTCATTCCCGAGTAGTTATTTAACCCTGCCATTTAAAACCGATAACGCAGCAGTTCACTTAGCACTTAGGCAAATATCAGAGCAGCAGCTTTCTAACTTTAAAAGCCAGCAACATGTAAGCGAAAAAATTAACCATATGCTTATGGCAAAAACCGACTTGCAAGAGTGCGACTTAATACGTACTGCTAATGCGCTAAATATCACGCCAAGGACTCTTCAACGGCATTTAAAGCTAGAGCAAACATCCTTTGCAATATTACTCGAACAAGAGCGTAAAAGACGTATTCCCTTATTAATAGGAACACAATCCTTAGCCAATTTAGCTTTATCACTCGGCTTTAAAGATCAGAGTTCGTTTAATCGGGCATTTAAACGCTGGTACTCATATAGCCCTATTAAATATTTTAAAATGCAAATAGGTAAATAAACCTACAATATAAAATTTACTTATTTCATACATTTGAGTATATATTTCAGACAAGAGTCTTTAAACTCAAGACATTGTAGTTAAAAAGATTATTGCTATGTATTTGCGTATTGTAGTTAATGCCTTTGTATTTATGTTTTGTAGTACGGTAAACGCAACTAGTCCACTTACCTTTATTGCCGAAGATTTACACCCTTACCATTTTCAAAACGAAAACGGTGAAGCAGACGGGGCCTCGGTAGATATAGCTAAAGCAGTATTAAGAGAAGCTAAGCTAAACGCGAAGTTTGAAATAATGCCTATGGCGCGTGCTTCCCATGAATTAAAAACCAACCCTAATACTATTATGCTCTCTTTTTTAAAAACCCCTGTTAGGAAAAATCAATTTAAATGGTTAGGTGCGATATACTTTACAGATGCGTACTTAGTTAGTTTAAAAGATCATAAAGATAATATTAGCCATTTAAATCACGCCAAATTTTACAAAGTAGCAACTATTCGTGGTTATACGAGCGCCAAATATTTAAAAGATATGGGTTTCGAAGAAGACAAAAATTTAATCTTAGTTAGTTATTATCAGCAGCTATGGCAAATGCTCTACAAAAAACGTATCGATTTTGTTGTAGTGAATACACTTACTTTAAATAATGAACTAAAAATGTCCGGGCTTGATCCTAGCTTAATAGCTAAACGAGTTCATTTAACTGATTTTCCTTCAACCCTCTATCTTGCTACTAATAACCAGTTTGATGAACAAACAGCCATCGCAATATCAAAAGGGCTAAAAACGCTAAAGGTAAATGGCAAGTACCAAGCTATTTTAAAAAAATGGCAACTCCCCCTCCCACCTACCATAAATTAAATGTAATAAAGCTGCCCTATACTCCTCACAAAGCTTGCTAACACTCACTTTGCCATGGCTATTATTAAGACTAAAAAAGGTATTAAACTCAGCTACCAAGATGAAGGCGATAAAACAGCACCAGCTATTATTTTAATTATGGGGCTTGGGGCGCAAATGATAGTTTGGCCAGACTCGCTCTATTATGGTTTAGTAAAAAAAGGCTTTAGAGCGATTAGATTTGATAACCGTGATGTCGGGTTATCTAGCCATTTAGATGATTACAAAAATCCTAGTTTATTTAAAACATGGTTAAGTAAGTACTTACCTATACGCTCAAATATTCCTTACCTGCTTGATGATATGGCTGATGATGTACTCGCCTTAATGGCTGCACTTAAAATAAAAAAAACGCATTTAGTTGGCGCATCAATGGGTGGGATGATTGCCCAAATTATTGCAGCAAAACATAAAAAGAAAGTACTTAGCTTAACCACAATAATGTCGAGTAGCTCTACTTTTAAGCCAACAATAAAAAGTTTAAAGGTATTTTTAAAAGTATCTAAACTGCAACCAAAAACACTAACGCGCAGTGCCGCTATAAACTACAACATTCAGTTAAACCAACTTATTGGTAGCCCAGCTTACCCACAAAGTGAAGAATTATTAAAAGAGCATGCAATTAAAATAATTGACCGCTCATATAATCAAAATGGCTATAAACGCCAACTAATAGCCATAGCAGCCAGTAAAAACAGAGCCCAGTTAATAAAAAAAATAAAAGCGCCTACGTTAATTATTCATGGTAATGCCGATATAGTTTTTCCATCTATTGAAGGTGAAAAAACGGCTAAACTCATTAAAAAATCGAAGTTAAAAATTATAGATGGTATGGGTCATAACTTTGTACCAGAGCTTACGCCTAAAATGACAAAGTGGATTGCTAAGCATATAAAAAAGTCTCAACGAAAGTATTTAGAAAAATTACGCAATAAAAAACACCAACTGGTTAACCAAAATAAATTTTTAAAATAAGGTTTAATTATAAAAAACACAAAATTGGTAAGTTTTAATTTTTAAATTGGTATGTTAGATTGAAGTTAAGCGATGTCTTTACCGCACAATTTTTACTTCATCACACAGAGACAATAATGATAAAAAATACATCCACATTTAAACTTACGGCTTTAGCCGTTATCACACCTCTACTTTTTACGGCTTGTTCAAGTACCCAAAGCACTAATCAGCAAAGCGATGCGCCGGTACCTGCAACAAAGTTTGATTTATCACACTGGAAAATAAATGTACCAGTTGATTTAAACAACGACGGTAAAATTGATGAAATAGATGTAGAAGAAATTCAGACTTACGCACACCCTGATTTTTTCTATCTTGATGATAAAGGCTACATGGTATTTACCTCGCCTAATAAAGCGCTTACAAGTGCTAACTCTACTAATACTCGTAGTGAACTTAGACAAATGATCCGTGGATCAAATACTAAAATTAAAACTAAACACTCTAAAAACAACTTTGCTTTAGCTGTACATCCGTTATCTGACCGATTTGGTTCTGTTGGTGGAAAAATGGAAGCAACGTTAAAGGTAGATCATGTTGCGCTACGTGCAACTGATCCTGATAAAAAAGCAGCTTACTCGGTTGTTGTAGGACAAATTCACGCAGGTAAAGATCAGGCACTTATTGATACCAAGCTTGGTTATGGCTGGGGCAATGAGCCACTTAAAATATATTACAAAAAATGGCCAGGGCACAAAACAGGCTCAGTTTTTTGGAACTACGAACGTAACTTAGCTAAAACCAATCCTGACCGTACAGACATTACTTACCCAGTTTGGGGGAATACATGGGAAAACCCTAACGAACCAGGCGCCGCCGGTATTGCACTAGGTGAAGAATTTAGCTACACGGTAAATGTGTATAAAAATGTTATGCACCTTACATTTAGCGCACAAGGCAAAGAAAACGTTAACTACTCTATTAACTTAGGTAATAACGTAGACGCTTATGGCAAAGTGGACGAAAAAGATCATCCACATGGTTACGCTGCAGATTGGCATTACTTTAAAGCCGGCGCTTATAACCAATGTAGTACTAAAAGCGCGAAAGGTATTTGGTACCCAGGTTGTTTAGGTACTGGCGATTGGACTACAGATAAACAAAATGGCGATTACGCTCAAGTAAGCTTTAGTAAACTAGCGTTAAGCCCAGCGACACCGCCAACAAAATAACTAGGCTATTACAGCCTCAGATAAGTAATTTTTTAGTGATGTAAACAGTGGCGTTGGTAGATTATTAATATCGCACCAGCGCCACTTTAAACATTTACTAGGCTCTTTAAGCTCAGGCTCTCCGCCTTCAAAGTCAGCTTTTACATACAGCGTAATATAGTGCTTGTTCTCTGCTGTAAAAATATCATTGGTAAAATCAAGCTTAGTAATTTTACTTACCTTTAAACCTGTTTCTTCAAACACTTCTCGTATTGCACATTGCTCAACACTTTCACCAAACTCTAAATGCCCACCAGGTGTTGCCCATGTATTAGCACCATGCGCGCCAATGCGCTCACCTAGTAAAATTGTGTTTTGATGCTTTATGATAACCGCAACCCCTACTCTTACTACGTTACTCATATCGTGTTTTCTCCTATTTTTACTGCCCGCCATGCTGAACCACACGCTTTGTATTGTCAATTTTGTATTTTTAAAACCAGTGTGTTGATTAACTTTTAACCGACCAAGGTCGAATAGCTTGCTTGCTAAAAAAAGCCTACATTTTGTAAGGTCTCTCACACACAAATTTAGCTTTAGGAGCCTTACATGTCAGGCGAATATAAACAGCAATATAATGGCTTTAAACAAAACCCAGCCCAATTTTGGCTCGAACAAAGTAAAAATATTCCGTGGTACAAAACCCCCACAAAAGCATACACACAAGACGACGACGGGCTTTATCATTGGTTTAGCGACGGGCAATTAAACACCAGTTTTTTAGCGCTAGACCAACATGTTATTGCCGGATTTGGTAAGCAAACCGCACTTATTTACGACTCTCCAGTCACTAACACAAAGCAAACTTATAACTACTCACAACTACAACAAGAAGTTGCTAAATTTGCAGGCGTAATACAATCGTTAGGTGTTACAAAAGGCGACCGCGTAGTTATTTATATGCCAATGATCCCACAAGCTGTTATTGGTATGTTGGCGTGCGCTCGCCTTGGTGCTATTCATTCGGTGGTATTTGGTGGGTTTGCTGCACATGAATTGGCTGTACGCATTGATGATGCCAAGCCCAAACTTATACTTAGCGCCTCATGCGGTGTTGAAGTAAACAGCATTATTGAATACAAACCACTTATTGATAACGCAATAGAGCTTGCTGCGCACAAAGTAGAACACTGCGTTATTTATCAGCGCCCACAAGTAACCGCCACTCTTAAGCCTAAACGAGACATAGATTGGACTCAGGCAATGCAAACTGCTGCAAGCGCAGATCCGGTGCCTGTAAATGGTGACGATCCGCTTTATATTTTATATACCTCAGGCACGACAGGCACACCCAAAGGCGTAGTGCGCGAAAATGGCGGTCACGCAGTGGCACTGCAATACAGCATGGAAACCGTTTATGGTATGAAGCCCGGCGACGTATTTTGGGCAGCGTCTGACATTGGCTGGGTAGTTGGGCACTCTTATATAGTTTACGCGCCGCTAATGTATCGCTGCGCGACCGTATTATATGAAGGTAAACCCGTTAAAACGCCCGATGCTAGTGCATTTTGGCGCGTGGTTGAAGAATATAAAGTAAATGCATTATTTAGTGCCCCCACCGCCTTTAGAGCAATTAAAAAAGAAGACCCAAATGCCAATGGTTTTAATCAATACGATACCTCTAGCTTAAAACGTTTGTTTTTAGCCGGCGAGCGATTAGATCCTCCCACTTACGAGTGGCTTAAAGAAAAAACCAAACTGCCAGTGCTCGATCATTGGTGGCAAACAGAAACCGGCTGGGCTATTGCTTGTAACCCTGTAGGGCTTGAGTACTTAACAACAAAACCGGGCAGCTCTACCGTGCCTACTCCAGGTTTTGACGTGCGAATATTAGATATGGATGGCAATGAATGCGCAGCTAACGAGCAAGGCGCCGTGGTAATTAAACTGCCACTACCACCGGGTTGCCTACCAACAATTTGGCAAGATACCCCGCGTTTTAAAGCAAGCTACCTAAATGAATACGAAGGTTATTATTTATCTGGCGATGGCGGCTATATTGATGAAGACGGCTACCTATTTATTATGGGCAGAACCGACGACGTTATAAACGTAGCAGGGCATAGGCTTTCTACCGGCGAAATGGAAGAGATAGTAGCCGCGCACCCTGCTGTTGCTGAATGCGCTGTTTTTGGTGTAAACGATCCTCTAAAAGGGCAGCTTCCTATGGGAATGATCGTGCTTAAAAATGATTTTATGGGCTCAAGTACCGACGTGGAAGAAGCGCTTGTTTTAAGTGTTCGTAATCAGATTGGCGCTATTGCGTGCCTTAAAAATATAGTTAGCGTAGATAGGTTACCTAAAACTCGCTCGGGTAAAATACTGCGTAAAAATTTGCGCCAACTAGTCGATGGCGAAGAGCTACAAATACCTTCAACCATAGACGATACCAGTATCTTTGAAGAAATAAACCAACAACTAACACAAAGATAAACCCAACCAACCTATCTAAAGCCATTTTTATAATGGCTTTTTATTTCATCCTTATATTTGATCCTTTTACTTAAGTTTAGGCTTAGGTTTAAGTTTTAATTTAACTAACAACTGAAATTTTTTACGGCCTTGCACTCTCTTCTTTTAAACGTGTTATTAATTAATTTAAAAAGGAATGGTGTATGCCCCGCTTGCTACAAAAACTATTAACTACAGCCCTATTATTTATGGGCTTTGCCACACAAGCCTATGAAATAGAAGACCTAGGCAATGGCTTACACCGCTTTATAGACGACAGACACCGCTCAGTATTTTTAATCACTTCTGAGGGCGCGATTGTTACCGACCCACTTAATAAAAAAGCCGCCACCTGGTTAAGCGAGCAAATTAAAACTCGCTATAACGTGCCTGTAAAATATGTAATTTATAGCCATAATCACAGCGATCATATTTACGGCGCCGAGGTATTTAAAAGCCCGCACACCACGTTTATAGCGCATAAACTCGCTGCGCAAGATATTAAAAATACACAAATGAAAACGGTAGCGCCCAGCCTTATTTTTGATGACGAGCTACTACTTACCCTTGGTGAGTCAACAGTAAAACTTAACTATCATGGTCCAAACGATGGTCGTGGTTCGGTTAGTATATTATTCGAAAAGCAAAAAACGTTATTTGTGGTTGATTGGATTGTTATTGGCAGAATGCCATGGCAAAAACTGTGGAGTTACGATATTCAAGGCATGATTAACTCAACCCAAGCGGTACTCAAATATGACTTTGATACTTTTGTAGGTGGTCATGCCGATATTGGCAGCAAGGCAGATGTAGCGCGTTACTTAAGTTATTTAGATCTTTTATATAGGCAAGTAACAGCAGGCGTTTTAGCCGGTAATACGCTTGACGAAATTAAACAAAATGTAAAGTTAGACCAATTTAGTGACTTTAAACAGTTTGATGCATGGTTACCGCTTAACATAGAAGGCGTGTACGAGCGTTTAATGGAAGAGTCAGGCATGGGCTGGCGCAGCGATCTATAAGCTTTAGTCTAATAATCATTGGTATTGCCGTATTTAACGCAATACCAATGTATTCATTAATTAAATAAGGTTATTACTGATCAAACCTTTTTAATCTATCCCAATCACTTTAATCAGTAACCTACATATAAACCGAGTAAGTAGTACTCCAAAAGCTCGCTAACGTTGCCAACATTTACTGCGCCTAGTTCATTTACACAAACCCACGCTTTGGGAATAACCATGCTTTATAGGCTGGGGATATTTAGGTATTTTAAAAACTTCTTAGGTTTACCAAGCATTCATAGGGATTTTTAAAGGTACTTGGCTACCATCTTCATTCTCTAAAAGTAATTGTAAAATCTCTCCAGACTCCTTGCGCATTAATTCTTTTGCTTCACTGGCAGGGCAGCCTGGAATTTTACAATTTTCTATAGAAATTATTTTTTGCCCAGCAACAATCCCTGCTTTTTCAGCGGGTGAATTAGGTTCTACTTTTTGAATAATAAATGACGTTACCGTCGGGCTAAAAAAACCATCAGTTCCAACGTTCCCTAAAACTCCAAGTTTAACCTTCTCTGCAGCCAAGGCATTGAAAGAAGTAATTGAGATTAAAATAATTATGAATTTGAACATATGAATTAACACTCCATGTAAGTCTAACGTTAATATTTTTTACTATTTATAGTTTTAACAAATTACTTAACACATTGCTATCACTAAGTTTTTTATATTATCAGCGTTACATTAAATATTTTAGATATAAAAAAACTCAAGGATTAAAAAAGCGTATTAACTAAAATCGACCACCACTTCATAACGCTCGGGCATATCGTTTACTTCGTATACCCAACCGTGTCGTTTTATTATTTTTTCGCTTAACTCCAGCCCTAAACCGTAGTCAACATTAGCGGGCTTATTTTTATTATTAGTAGCGTGCCGTATTAGTTTATGCGCTGTATTTACTATAGAGATCTCGCTGCGCAATATACCATTACCTTGATAGTTTGACTGGCTGCTACATGCAGCAAGCGTACAACTAAGCGCAAGTAATAAACTGGTTGAGTGCTTTTTAAAATAAACCATTAATTATGCTTAATTCATACCATTACGAGCAGTTTATTAGGGCGAGAGTTAAAGATGGGTTAAATGGGCACACTTTATGAGAGTAAATACAAAAATTATTGTTACGCCATATTTAGCTATTTTTAGATTTTCTCTAAATACCATCTCAACAGGTGTTTTTAAGATTGTAACTACGTTACTGCGTTTTCATGACTCCTTACTACATCACTTCTACTTTATACCTCCCATATTTATGTTTGAGTACGTCCTCAGCCTCAGAAAAACATACAACACAGGTATTTTCTACTCTTAAGCGTAGCTTCTCTGCCCCCTTTGTGAGCACCTCTTTTTAATTTCAAAAAATATAAACTATAGCCATTATTTATCGTCGGATATAAAAACGCCCATGTTAGTTAAACTATGGGCATTGCTTGAAATACATTTTAAGCGTGGGGTTACAAACCAAACACAACCTTTTCACTTTTCAGCATTCGGCCGCTTAAAAAGCTAAACACGCTAAATAATATTAATGTAATCAAGGTAGAAAGCACTAATTGTGGTACTGGCAATGGGTTACCTTTGATAAACTCAATAAGTGCATATTGCTGAGCCGCAATAGGAACCCACTGTATAATATCGGTGGCAATGTCATAGGTAGTTATCATACTTAGCGACATAGGAATAAATAACACCATAGTTACATATGACTGTGCCTCTTTGAACGACTTTGCCATAAACGAAACAAATACCTGCAAGCTTGCCGACATTAATGCAATAGGTAAGCATACTGCAAAACAAAACAGCATAAATGCTGGGGTAATAGTGATACTAAAGCCGAGCTGTTGCCAAGGTACTAAGCCGTATGTAATTTTAGATACAATTAAAATGATTACGAGTCCTAGCATCGAAAAGCTTGCAATAGCAGCCGATTTAGCAAGTACAATTTGTAAGCTACTCAACGGATGGCTTAATAATAACGACAGCGAATTACGTTCGCGTTCACCGGCGCTAGTATCTATAGCTAGGTTCATCGCAGCGTAAAATACCGTTAAAATTATAGACAACGTAGCAATGCCTAAAAACATACCGCCTTTAGAGTCTGGAGTCGCCTCATCATGCGTCTCTACCGCTAAGGTACGCATAATGCTTGGATCAATGCCACGCGATATTAAACGTAAACTAGCCACTTCAGCGTTATAACTTGCCAGAGCTTTTTCAATACGATTTATATGCTTACCAAGTTTATCATTTGATTTATCAGCAATTAATGTAACTGTTGCAGGGCGACCTTCACGCATATTTTTTTGATAGTCATCACTAATATTTAATGTAATAGACTTGAGTAGTTCGTCATTTTTATCGTTTGTACTCTGTATTTCATTGGCCTTTAAATGCGCAACTAAACTAGGGGCTTGCTCCGCATTTACTATGGTGATTTTGAGCCCTTCGGGCGATGTAAGCTGTTGCAGTAATACACTTAATAGTAAACACATTGCAATGGGAGTACCTATTGCGTAATACAAGCCCGCCATCACTGAACGTTTGTCTCGACTGGCATCAATGATTTCTTTTTTATAGAGTACTTTTAATAAGTTAATCATGCTGCTATTCCTTCATCACTACCAATTAGCTCAATAAATGCTTCTTCTAGTGTGGCTTTTCCTGCTTTTTCACACAGTTCATCTACCGAACCTTGCGCTATTACTTGGCCGTTAGCCATGATCACTACGTGGTCACATAATGCGGCAACTTCTTGCATCACATGCGATGAAAAAAGCACGCAATGTCCTTGTTCCTTTAGCTGTATAAGTAGATCTCTTAAAATACGTGTGCTCATTACATCTAAGCCGCGTGTAGGTTCATCTAAAATAACGTTAGACGGATTATGTACCACAGCCTGTGCTAAAGCGGTTTTCATGCGTTGGCCTTGTGAAAAACCTTGGCAGCGGCGATCCGCAATATCGTCCATATTTAATTTTTTTATTACCTCACTGGTTGCTGCTTTCGCTTTTACAGACGAAAGCCCGCTTAATTGTGCAAAAAAGGTAATATACTCTCTAGGTGTTAATCGCTCATACAGGCCACACGGATCAGGAAATAATCCTAAATTTTTCTTAGCTTCCATAGGATTTTTTGCTACATCTATGCCGTCTATTTCGGTTTCACCGCTGTCGGCTTTTAATAACCCGAACACGGTACGTAAACAGGTTGTTTTGCCTGCACCATTAGGTCCAAGCAAACCTGTAATTTGGCCATTTTGCGCATCAAAGCTTAGGCCGTTAAGGGCGTTAACATCGCCAATTTTTTTAGTTAGATTAGTTACCTTAATCATACCTTTACTCCATACTTTGAATTGTTGAACTGGCTGCACCATTTATATTCATAAAAAACTGTTTATCGTTATTGTTATTGATACATTTTGTATCTATATCTTGCATATTTTGTTGATTAATAAACTGGGCAATTATTTTGGGCGCGCATGTTTGTGAGCCAATACCATGAGTTGCCGAAGGTGACACCAAATGAGTGGCATTTTTCATATTTACCATTGCCAAGTCAGCCCAACTTGCAGGGGTTGCAGGGTCTCGCCCACCAGAAAGTAATAGAGTAGGCACTTCCGTCGTCACGGGCTTATAAAAGCTCTTATTTACTGGGGTTACATCCCAAATTGGGCACATTACATCAAACCCTTCAATCATCATTTTTCCCATGTAGCTTTTATTATATTTTGAACGCTTTTGCTCATTGAGCTGCGGCCAATCTTCACCACATACAATGGCATTGTGCATGCCCATTGCGAGCTGTTCAGTTATATCAACGCCCGACATTAACCCAACCCATGGCGAAAAATTACCATTAGCGGCTTGGCTAATTGCCAAAGGCAAAATTGCTCGCATTGAGTGGCTATAAAGTGCCATACGTATTGCGCCAAAAAACTTAGTTTTAGTCACCACTAGCGTTATGTTTTTGTATGTACGCGGGTGTTTCACTGTTGTTTCAATTGGCTGGCTATCTAACTGCGTCATTAAGGTATTAAATTGATTTTTTAACTGTGGATACTGTGAATTACAAAGCGTATTACTTTCACAACGTGCAAATAAAGCCGCTAACGAATCATCAATAGCTGCGCCTATTGCAGCCAAGCTTTGCTGCATAGGTACAACCCCATCCAATGTACTCGTTAATACTGAATTTGGAAATTGGCGGGTATATTCTTGCGCAATACGTGTACCGTACGATACCCCGTACAAATGCAGCCCTTTATAACCTAAAGCTTTACGCACAGCTTCAAAGTCTTTTGCAGCAACAGGTGTTGAAAAGTGACTTAAATCAATATTCAGCTGCGCTTTACATTTTTGTGTTTCTTGAGCGCCCAGTAATGCGAGATCAGTCATTGAATCGTTAAATGCAAACTGTGTTTGCAGGTCATTACTTTCACATTGCAACTTATTTGAGTAGCCAGTGCCGCGTTGATCAACCAATAAAATATCACGCGTTTCGCGGACAAATCGTAAATTACGATTAAAAATAGCAGCTAGCTCTATTGCGCCCTGCCCTGGGCCACCAGCAAAAGCAAGCGCTGCTTCATCAGGGTGGCTAGGTTTAATAGCAGGAATAATCGCAAAGTTAATGTCGATTTCGCCATCAGCGCTGCTATCTGAGAGAGGGCGCTTAATACTGCCACACATTAATCTATCGGCTAACCCTTCCATATAACATGGGGTTAAAGCTGTATGTATTTGATCATTACTTTGAGCAAATACACTACTGCCACTTCCCGCT
This sequence comes from Pseudoalteromonas sp. S3431, assembly GCF_000690035.1. Classification (NCBI taxonomy): domain Bacteria; kingdom Pseudomonadati; phylum Pseudomonadota; class Gammaproteobacteria; order Alteromonadales; family Pseudoalteromonadaceae; genus Pseudoalteromonas; species Pseudoalteromonas sp. S3431. The sequence continues at coordinate 20,089 of NZ_JJNY01000057.1, read as the reverse complement.
AATATTGATAAAAGCGTTAGCTTAGTTAGTTTTTTACGTAAATTAAACATGGTTTCCATTACTTTTCCCTTGTTGCTTTTTACACTCAATATGATAACTTTAACTACAGTGTATCGGTGTATTAATGTATTAATACAGTAGAGAAAGAATAATGTTAGAATTTATTAATGTCAACCCTAATAGTGGCGATCCAATTTATAAACAATTGCATGAACAAATTGTGCGGTTGATTGTGGGCGGGCAATTATCGATAGGCGAGCAATTACCTTCAGTAAGAAAAATAGCTGAGCACTTTTCGGTTAACCCTATGACTGTGTCGCGTGCGATAAGTCAATTGGTTGAACAAGGTTGGTTAGAACGAAGGCGTGGGCAACCAACCTGTGTTGCGCAAAAATCACAGCAGCAAACACAACAACAAGATACGCTATTATTTAATGGTGCCGATCAACTTATTCAGCAAGCCAAACAACTCGATGTATCGCAAGCTGTTTTAATAGAATTAATTAAAAAGCGATGGAAATAACCCCTATGGAACAACCACTCCTTAGCTACAAAAATGTATATAAAACAATTAACTCAAAAAATATTCTGAAAAATATTAATTTAGATGTGTATTCAGGTATGGTAATTGGCTTACTCGGTAAAAATGGCGCAGGTAAAACGACTTTACTACGCTGTGCACTTGGATTAGTAACTCCCGATATGGGTGATATTAGTGTTTTTTCAGAGCCAAGTTTACAAATTAATGCTGAAAACAAAGCTAAAATTGGCTATGTTGCTCAACAGTCATTTGGTTATGAGGGGTTTAAAATAGCCGATGCATTGGCACTACATCGTAGTTTTTACCCTAACTGGGATACCGAGCTTGAAACCAAATGGCTAGGTCGGTTTGAACTTTCAAGCACCGCTGCAATTAGCAACTTATCAATAGGTCAAAGACAAACACTTGCGTTAATTATGGCAATGGCATATCGCCCTAAATTACTTATTTTAGATGAACCAGTTGCAAGCCTAGACCCTATTGCCAGACGCGAGTTTATGAGCGATTTGTTCGATCTCGCACTCGATTCCGGTTCGGGGATTTTGTTTTCATCACATATCACTTCCGACATAGAGCGCGTTGCAAGCCATATTGCCCTTATAAAAGAAGGTGAACTGCTGTTATTTGATGAACAAGATGAGATTCGCGAAACTATCCGAAAAGTTAATTTTACCGATAACACCATTAACTTAACTGCTTACACTGTATTAGCTCAAAACAAAAATTCGGCCATTATTTATGGTTATAACAACGAAACAATTGATGGCGCATTGAGTATTAATCCGCTTTCTTTAGAGCAACTGTTTGTGGAGCTACATGCATGAGTTCGCCACAAAGCCGTAAGTGGTACCAAGGCTGGAGCAGTTTATGGTTAAAAGAAGCCGGTCCCGCTAGTTATTTTGTGCCATCAATATTTGCGACTATTTTTTCCCCCCTATTTATTGGTAGTGAACCTGTTATTCTTAATCTGCTCGCAATGTTTGCGATTATTTGCATGTACGCATCACTTGCTTTACAAAGTATTCGCTTACAAGCCACAGAGTGGCAGGCGCTAGTTGTTGATTATTGCCAACATGTAACGCAACAAGGCAAAGTGTTTATTGCAATAATAAATGGTTTTATGCTGATAAATGCAGCTATTGAGCAGAGTATTCATCTTTTATCTACTATCTTTGTAGCGAATACACTTGGTTTAGGGCTATGGCTTTTATGTAGAGTGAGCAGTCATTTATTTACCCTTGGATGTTACATAATATTCACCACAGGCATTATAAGTTGTGTGTTATTAGAAAAAACACCTGTTTTTTTAATCCCTATAGCTATTGTTACTTACTTAGTCCTATTAGTATTTAAAGATAAATTTGGCCAACCATATCACTTTAGCAGTCATGCCTTTGCTAATTATCGTCATGGTGTGCAATCGGGGTGGTCGCCTGTTCCTGTTGGTTTTTTATCAAGTTACTCTAAGTATTTAAATAAACAGCTCTTTCCTTTGAGTTACTTTGTAGGGCCTTCACTATCTCAATTTGCTATTTTGCTAGTAGGATTGAGTGCCAGCGCAATAATCATTAACTTTTTTTACGATATATCTAAGCACTCAATGTTTAGTTTAACAAATGTCTTGCTTGCGCTATTCACGCTTTGCCAATGGAGTCGATCACAAAGGACGCAGTCATGGGAATTGCTTTACACTCTCCCTATTTACAATAGCACTGCACAAGCAAAAAGCGCTTTTATCCAAAGTGCATTAAAATTTACAATTTACGTAGGAATATTTTGTTTTATTGTTACGTTGCCATTAATTGGACAACAACAATGGCAGTTTGTATATGCCACTAATTTTTCACTTACAGCATGCGCAGCTTTTTTAGCTAGTTTTATAATTGGTAACATTGTTAAAAACACCAGTATTATGGGTATACTTTTATGTTTTTCATATGGCGGCCACATGGCTTTAAGTACTTACATCATTCAAAGCGATAACGGCTTTACAGACCTTGTTTTGATAAGCTTATATGTATGTTCATTAGCATTATTAAATCGTTTCTCTGCAAAATATTTATAGCTTGAATTAAATAGGAATAAACCAAGTAGTGATAAAATTAGTGCTTATTTACATATCGTTATTATGCTGTAGCTTTTCAACAAGCGCGCTGGTGCTCGTTAAAAAAAACACCCTGTATTACAGTGGCCAAATTACTGAGGTTCAAAATAATAAAGCTTCTGAACTTTTAAAAAGCAATTCTTCGATAAACGCATTAACTATTACCAGCGGTGGCGGCAACATCGATTTTGGTATGGATTTAGCTGACTTGATCGCCGCTCATAAACTTAGCGTGAGCATAAAAGACTTTTGCTTTTCATCTTGTGCTAACTACATACTACTCGTAGGGCAACCAACAACCATTGAGAAAAATGCAATAGTTGGCTGGCATGGCGATGCCGCCTCTGCAAAATGGCTCGACAGTGATATAGACACTATGGTCAAAAATTTAGATGAACCAAAAAAAAGTAAAAAATGGCAAGTACTCCGTGCGCATTATGATCAGGTTATAGCCAAAGCAAGTAAGCGAGAACGAGCAATGTATAAACACTTTAATGTAAATCATGACCTACTTACTGTGGGTCTAGAGCCAAGTTTACGCAAAGCAGCAATAAAAAAACATGCGCGAGGCTGGACATACTCACCCAAGGCACTTGCGTCTTTAGGTGTTAAAAATATAATTTTCAATCAGTGGCAACCTCGTTCCGTTAAGCACTTCCCTTTATTAATAATAAAAGACGTTAATTAAAGCTTAATCTATTGTTTGCTAAGGAATAACCATTCAGCCTTAGCAAACTACCATTCTATTTTTTAGTTTATTTAAACCCCTTAAACTTTATTTCATCCAATAAATCACTTTAATTTATCATATAAATTACTTTTTCCATATGAAATGCAATTGATATGCGTTATCATTTGCAACATCATTAACCTTTATTGTTCAATAATCATGAATAAGCTAATTCAACTCACACCTATATTATGCACTTTAATTTTAACTGGTTGCGGTGGTGGCTCTAGTAATAAAGCACCTTTATTTAATGAGCCAAACCTAAGCTTCACTTTAAACGAAGACACCTCTTTTACTGCTCAAGTAACAGCCACCGACGATGACGTCCTAAGCTATACACTTGCTAACACGCCAAGTAATGGCATCATAGCAGTAGAGGCTAACGGTGAGTTTACTTACACACCTAATGCCGACTTCTTTGGTAGCGATAGTGCTTCAATTTCTGCCAGTGATAGCTCTCTTAGCACAAATGTAACGGTTAACTTTACGGTTGAAAATGTTAATGACGCGCCTGTATTACAAACAACGAACGTGTTTGTTACCTCTTCATCAACAACAGAGGGCTCAATTAATGTTACTGATGCCGATGGGGATGAAATAACCATTACCTTGGTAACCTCTCCTGAGAGCGGTGAAATTACAATAAACGAAAGTACTGGAGAATTTACCTTTGAAGCGCAAACATTAAGCTCAGTTAACGAAGTATTCGAAATTAACTATACCGATGGTGTTATTGATGAACCAATTACCGCCAGCATTACACTTAGCCCATCGTATGTGACGAATGAAGACAAACGTAATTTTTATTACAGCTCTAGTAAGTCACACTTAAAACAAGCCGATATTATTAACGAAAGTATAAACGATGAAATTTCACGTTATACCGTATATCAAGTGCAAGCTGCTGCTTATGCGCGTGCTGGGTTTTTAGATACCGCCGAAGACTATTTATTACTCATTAACGAGCAAACAGCACTAGCTAGTGGCCTACAAGATGTAGCCGTTGCTTTAGATAGTATTCGTAATGTGGAATTAGGGAATAACTACCGCACCCGCTCTTTAGCTGCTTACAACCAGTACTTAGCTGAAAAGGGCTTTGAAAATATAAACAGTAGTGATGCGTCTTGGTTACTTGGTTTAGTAAATGATTATATGGATGTAGGGCAAACTGAAGAAGCAGAAACCCTGCTAAATACCATTAACAGCTACGCAGAGATTGTACGTGAAGAAGAGTACACAAAAACATATGGTTATTTTCAAACAGCGTTTAAAAATGCAGCCGAAGGTGCATTAGACGTATATGCTGCCAACCCAACTGATGCCAATCAGCTTACAGCACAAACATTCGCTGCTGCACTGGTAAATATTTCGAGTAACACAGGTTACGAAATTCAAAAAAGCGGTGAATTTAAAGGTAAAAAAACACAAAGGCTAAAAGCGCTTTATACCGCATGGGCGGCAGAGGTTTTATTTCGCGCAAACTCGCTTGAACTAGCTCGAGAATACGTAAACTTAGCGCTGTCGTTTTATGGTGTAACGGGCATAGATAGCAACTATGACTTTGCTGCTTCAGAATACACTGAGGCCAATTTAGGTACTTATACCTATCCACTACAAACTCTAGCCGGATTACTAGAAGGCCTTTATGACCTCGAAGAAAACCCTGCGTTTGCATTACTTTCATCTGATTTTGATATCAGTGGTGCTAAACAAATTATGTATAGTTTTACTATAGCCAAAAGCATTATAGCAGGCACTTCAGTGGCCGATGCCGCTGCTGACGGCTTTGCCTATTTTACCGAAGAAGGTGATTATAACGAGTTTTTCAGAAGCTTGACCGAAACAAACAACAACGCAGGCACAGCGCAAATTTTATATCAGTACGGTTATACCGAACAAGCGAAAGACGTATTAACGTATGCGGGTGAGTTTATTTCATCTGACGAGTACATAAGTGCAGAGTCATCTACTTCTTTCTTAGCTGGCTATAAAGGGTGTGGTTTACTAGTCACCATTAGTAGAGAAGTCGGCGCAGATACTGCTGCTGCCGCAAATCGCTGTTTAATCATGTTAAATAAACTAAATACAGGCACATTACGCACTTTAACCGACACTTCTGCAATTGTTGTTCACAGCAATGTAATGGTATCACTTGACCGCGCAGGCTTAACTGACGAAATCCCCGCAATAAATACGCAATTACTTAGTAAAATTAGTGTATTAGATGACATTGAAGACCGCTTTGAATATCGCTTAGAAACATTAGGTTATTTAGTAAACGCAGGGTTTACCGACTTAGCCTTAACTACATTTAATAGTGCAATAGTTGAAGTAAACGAAAATTTAAGCACGTTAACAAGTGACCAACTACTTGAGATACTCGAATCATTAAAAATTGAAGCAATACTACTTAGCCCATCAGCAACTGGCTTTTGGGAACGTTACAGCATGCTTTCTAGCATGGGCGCTAATGTAGGTAGTATTTCTGACTTTGCTAGCACCTACAGTAGTGTGAAAACACAAACCTCAGCACTTGTCTCCGGTATTGAAACGCTTATTTTAGCACAAGCCGATACTGTCATTATTGAAGCTATGGAAGATTTAGTCGAAGCACATACCTTATTGGGCGAATACGAGCAAGCTACAGCGCTTGTAACTAACGATGTAAACGGTGAAGCCGACCAACTTGACCTTTACACCACAATGGCTGAATTAATTGCAAGCAAAGATGACTTTAGAGATAACCGTGTTGCCAGTGTTGATACTGATAACGACGGGCTTCCAAACTTCTTCTTAGCAAATGTAACTGATGAAGATATTGCCTCTTCGGGTTTAACAGCCGATGAAGATGCTGACAACGATGGTATTGCTGATAGCGAAGACAGCACTCCAATTGGCAACTAAATAAGAGAAAACAATGCAGACACGTTATATTTATGCGTGTCTGTTTTTGCTTGCCCATAATGCATATGGTGCGACCGAGCAAAAACAGACTCCTCCCCCACCTGAAGATTGCAGCACACTCACTGACGAAAAAAAAAGTTTATGTGAAGCTATCGAACACATTGAAGTCAAAGGCCAATTTATAGGGATAGAAGTTCCTGAAGTTATTGGTCGTTCGTATTTAGACCGCAGTTTTATTGATGCAACAGCCAAAGGGAATGGCGACATAAATGAGCTAATTGCACTTTTACCAAGCGTACAATTAAGCAATGAGGCATTCAGCATTGAAAGCTTAGCTGAGATAAGTGCGCCAGAAATATCCATCTCAGGTGCACAACCTTGGCAAACAGGTTTTTCACTTGATGGTATGAACTACAATAATCGTATTGATCCCGCCAGTAGTAGCCGCTTAACATCATCAAGTAATGATGTGTCAGGCGGTGTGCAAAGCATGAATGTAAACTCTGATGTAGTTGAGTCTATTACTGTTTATGACCATAACATTCCGGCTGAATTTGGTGGCTTTTCTGGCGGTGTTGTTGATACCAAAACAAAAGAAACGTTTGGCAAAGATAGTTTTAGCTTTACTGTACGCGGAAATCACAGTGATTGGGCTGATTATCATTATATTCAAGCGGACGATGAAACTAAGCAAAGCAGTACAGATGAAGCTGAATTAGAGGCTCCAGTATACGAAAAAATAAGCTATTCATTGAGCGGTAAAAAGCAACTTAATAAACGCCACGGTGTGATGTTTAGCTTAAATTACCTTAACAGTAATATAAGTGATTTATCGCTGGGGCAAACAAAAACCCAAAGCCGCCGTAACATTAACGCTATATTTAAATATGGTTATAAGAACGGCTGGGTTGATAACTTTACGGTAAGTATGATCTATTCTCCCTACGAGGTGAATGGTTTTATTACTGATGCACTCGATAGTGACTATCAGTTAGAAGGTGGCGCTTATGGTAGCGCAATACAATTAAAGCAAGATTTTAAATATGTAACATGGGCAAGTAATTTAAGCTTTAACATAAGCGATAGTAGCCGAGATGGCCCAGCGCATTTTTATAATTGGCTACAAACAAAAGGAAAAGACTGGGGACAATACGCTAACCAAGGCGATGCAGACGAACGCTTTTCACGCCAAGGTGGTTATGGCGCGTTGGATAACAGCCAATTCACCACCAATTGGAAAAATACATTTAATCTAGAAGCTTTTAAATTTTTAGGATCAACCCACTCAGTTGTGGCTGGTGCAGAAATTAAATATCAGCAAATAGAACGTGAGCGCTTTCAAGATGGCTATAACTACAGCTCACCTGTTATATGGTCTAGTGCTACTACACCACTTAATTGCAGTGGTTATTCGCTTGATTGTCAAGCACTCGAAACTCTCATCCCTATAGGAGAATTAGCTGAGCAACTAGGTGGGGAGATTGACTTTAACAACTCGGAGCACGTTACCGCTTACAGTAATAATATAACTACTACAGCGCAATTTTTTAATGGCCGAACAGTTAGCCCTGCTGAATACATAAATGTAAATTTAAATCGTAACGCACTCTACATTACCGACCACATCAAGTACGGTAAACTTGATGTAAATTTAGGCATGCGCTACAACTATGATGACTTTTTACAAAACCACGATGTAGCACCGCGAATTTCATTAGGGTACGACGTATTTGATAATCAAAAAACCATTATCAGTGCCGGCCTAAGTCGATATTACGACTCTGCAATTATCAGTTATAAAATTAAGGAACAACAACAGTTTTCTTATCTGCAATATAGACCTATCGAAAGTGGGAACTTACAAAACTGGTTAGATTCAAATTATACTGGCAGTTTTAAATATCGATTTAATGACGTGAATACCCCTTACGATGATGAGTTATCACTCGGTATCGCTCACGCCTCTGAGACAATTGGTAATATTTCTTTAAAATACATAAAGCGTAAAAAACATCAGCAGTTTTCTCGTACCACTTCAGACGAAACCGATATTGATGGCTACACTTATATAGATATTAGCAACCAAGGTTCAGGAAGTTCAGAGCGGATTTCACTCGCTTGGAGCGCACAATTTGGTGCCCATTCAGTATGGGCAAATACGTCGTATGCCGAGAACGAAATATCAAATGACAATTATAATGCAACCGTAGATAACACCCCACTTGATGAACTCGTTTACTATGTTAATGCGAAAGATGAAGGATCACTGGTCACATTAAGTCAGTTGTCTCAGATACGGACGAACTTTGGTGCACCTATCACGGCTGCATTAGGTTGGAACGTAGATTGGGTTGATTCATTTAGTACTGGATTAAACATTTCATATTCAGGGAGCTACGATACCGCAGTAAATACAGGAGGAAGTGAAAGCATTGATATAGAGGATGCCTGTGCTAGCTGCCCAGTTGTTTCCACTCTATTTGATGTTTACCAGGAACAGACTATACGTGCCAGGACAATGCTAAACCTAAGTTTAAAATACAAACATAAACTGACCAATAGCCAAAGCTTAGAGTTACGAGCTGATATTTCCAATCTATTAAATAAGAGAACGTATACAGTTGCAGAGGGCGCATCAGGTATTGAGCCAGGTCGAGTATTTTGGTTGGGGCTTAGCTACAAATATGACTGAATTTATTCGTATTCTAAGTATTGTACTTTCTTTAAATGCCCAACCACAGCAGCTTGATACTAAATCACTACGAAAAGTATATAGCGAAGAGCAGATAAACTGGCCTGCCATTCAAACCAGTGACGGACGTATAGTTGAGCCTCTCTCGCTATTGCCAATAGCCACTCCACCGGCAGAGCATGTTGCACTTGGCAATAAGCTTTTTCATGATACACAGCTTTCGCGCGATAAAACCGTAAGCTGCGCAAGTTGTCATGAACGAGATAAGGGTTTTCATGATGGTCGTGCCACTGCAGTCGGTATAAATGATCAAGTGGGCACCCGCAATACCCCTGCAATTTTTGGTATAGATCAGTGGCAAAGTTTTTTTTGGGATGGTCGCGCTAAAACAGCTGAGCAACAAGCACTTATGCCCATTAGCAATCCTATTGAAATGGACTTAGATCCACAAAAAGCCTTAATGCGGGTCAATAAAGATAAAAGCTATACGGCATTTAATAAAAGTGCCTTTAATTCAGACACGCTTTCTATGGCACAAATGGCAGAAGCCCTCGTTGCATTTGAGCGAACACTCATTGCACCTAATACTCGTTTTAAATCATTTATTAATGAGGTTCAGAGTAATCCAAAAAAAGCGCTTAGACGCTTATCAGATAATGAATTAAACGGATTACATTTATTTAGAACTAAAGCAAAGTGTATGACTTGCCACAATGGCGCGCTATTAAGTGACAACCAATTTCATGGCACAGGGCTTCATTATTACGGCCGTAGTTTTGAAGATAAAGGCCGGTTTAATTTTACAAATAATCCAAGTGATATAGGGTTATTTAGAACCCCTTCATTACTAGGTTTAACACAAACATTTCCTTGGATGCACAATGGGCTTTTTGATGACCTACTAGGCATAGTAAACATGTACAACCATGGTGGAGCAAGACCTAAGCCTAGGAAAAGCCAATTAAACGATCCACACTTTCCTAAAACGACAAAACTGTTAAAACCATTAAAACTCACCAAGCAAGAGCGTTTAGATCTTGTTGCATTTTTACGGATTTTATAAGTTTTGTAATTGCTCTATCAACCATTTATGAATTGGGCTGTTATTAGTACGTGGATGCCATGCTGCTATCACTTTAAAAGTAGGTGGAAGTGCCTCAACTTCTAGCAGTCTAACTTTACTATTTGGTAATAATCTTGAAGGGTAAAACGCGAGCATATCAGTAGTATGTAAAATGTCGGGCACCGCTGAAAAACTCGGTACCGACATAACAATATTACGTTTTAGCCCTTGGCTTTCAAACCATTGATCGTGCGATCCGCGTAAATTAGCGCGTGAAGGCGACACCACCAGCTGCGGGTGCGCTGCAATTTCCGGCAGTGTTAAGGGCTCATCTTCAAACTCATTTTTACAGCCTGTAATACACAAGTGCTGCTCTTCTAGCAAAGTGACATACGCTAAGTTGTCAGGTATAAACTCTGGAAAGCTTATCAGTAAATCAAGCTCGCCTGCCGTTATAAGTTGATTAACGTTGTCAGACGCAAAGTCGCGCACTATCAGCTTTAAACCTGGCGCTTCACGGCGGGTAATATTAAATAATTGCGGCAATAAAGCCTGCGTGGCGTAGTCGGTTGCGCTTATGGTAAACACACCTTTATAAGATTGCGGGCTAAACTGCTCAGGCTCTAGTAACGACTCTAATTGCTTTAAAATATGGTTAACAGGCGCCTTTAGCCCTTGCGCTTTAGGAGTAGCAACCATGTTATTGCCTTGGCGAATAAACAAACGATCGTCAAATAAATCTCGTAGCTTTCGTAGTTGCTCACTAATAGCTTGTTGCGTTAACCCCATTTTTTTGGCTACTTGTGAAAGGTTTTGCAGTTCTAATAAGCTACTGAGTACTCTTAACTGCTTTATATCAAGCCGACTAATACCATTCATAATTGTATGCTGTACAAAAAAGTGTTGTTTCAAATTGTATCTTTAAATCTCTATGCTGCCAATGTCGCTTAACCACTATTTAAGCCTTTGTTTGCTTTATAAGAGAATTTAAAATGAAATCAGAATTAATTAACACCGCCCCTTTATTCTCATCAATTGAGCTTGGCCCTTTTACACTTAAAAACCGTATTGTGATGCCTCCTCTTACTCGCTCTCGCAGCACTCAGCCTGGCAATATCCCTAATGAATTAATGGCTGAGTATTACTCGCAGCGCGCATCGGCTGGTTTTATGGTTACTGAAGGCACACAAATAGAACCTCGTGGACAAGGTTACGCTTGGACCCCTGGAATTCACTCGCAAGCACAAATTGAAGGCTGGAAAAAAGTAACACATGCAGTACACGCTAAAGGCGGCGTTATTTTTGCTCAGCTTTGGCATGTAGGGCGCGTATCGCACACCACACTACAACCAAATTCAGGTAAACCGGTTGGCCCTTCAGATATTATTGCTGACAATGTAAAAGTCTTTATTGAAACCGCACCTGGTGAAGGAGTGTTGGCTGATCCAAGTGAGCCCCGCGCACTAACTACAACTGAAGTTGGTGAACTGGTAAACATGTACGCTCAAGCTGCACGCAATGCTTTAGAAGCAGGCTTTGATGGTGTGGAGCTTCATTGTGCTAACGGGTATTTAGTTAATCAGTTTATTTCTGAGCATACAAATAACCGTGATGATCAATACGGTGGAACACTTACTAATCGCCTGCGATTTTTAAAAGAAATAGTTGAAGCGGTAAGTGACGTTGTAGGCGCACACCGTTTAGGTGTACGCTTTGCTCCTTTATTTGAAAGCACAGACGAAACACGAGTGTATTTAGGACTTGTTGAATCAAACCCTCACCATACTTATATACAAGCCATTAAAGTGCTTGAGCAAGCTGGGATTGCTTACTTATCGATTGCTGAGGCTGATTGGGATAACGCTCCCGATTTACCTCTAGAGTTTTATAAAGCAGTACGAGCTGAATTTTCAGGTCGCATTATTTATGCTGGTAAATACACAGTAGAAAAAGCGGTGCGTATTTTAGGTGAAGGTTACGGTGACTTATTTGCATTTGGTCGCCCATTTATAGCTAACCCTGATTTACCAGAGCGTATAGCGAATAATTGGACGTTTAACGAAGCCGATGCAGCCACTATGTATGGCGGTACTGAAGTGGGTTATAGCGATTATCCGCTCTACGAAAAATAGTTAATTTAATTAAGCCAAGGAAGGCTTAATTACTAATTTCGTATCCATTTTTTGTGATACCACTAATCATTTTGGTGTATCAAAATATTCCTAAAATCGTCAAAAACTAGAGATTATGTCAAGAACCGTCAGTAAAATGTAAAAAGCTGTAAGCATAACTCCGTTTGCTGTTGTATGTCAGTTAACATTCAGTTTGAGCCGCTAGTATTGAACCCAGTTATGTAAAAACATAAACGAGGCAATACTATGAAACTTACTTTTTTACTACCTGCCCTGCTCGCCATTGGCGCAGTATCAGGCTCTGCGCTTGGAGCACAAAACGAGCGAGAGAATGATAAAAGCTTTAAACGCGATCACGACAAACGTGTTGAATATAAACGCGATGTACGCCTCCATGAAAAAAAGCAGCGTATTGAGCATAAAAAAGAAAAACGAGAAGACCGTAAACAAGAAAAACGTAGACTCGCTAAGTACAAACAGGAAAAGCGTGAACTACACCGCTACAACCAGAGAAAATATAACTACTTAACAAACCATCATAATTCAGTCACTTACAGACAAAACCGATTTATAAACCATTTACCACGCAGTAGCGCATCGATTAGGTTTAATGGTATTTCGTTTACGTTTAACGACGGCCTTTACTACCGTAAAGCTAAAAGAGGCTACCATGTTGTTAAACCACCTAGAGGTCTGCGTATAAATACGCTACCAAGAAATTATAGGCATTTTAAACACCATAATACGACTTACTACACTTATCAAAATGTATACTACATGGCGGATAATGATGGTTATACGGTTGTTGATGAGCCATCAACTCGCCTTAATCAGGCAATAAAAGTGGGTAATGTAAAGGACTATCGCTTGGGTCAAACATACGACTCACTGCCTATGGCTGCACAGGCCGTAATAATTAACTCACAGCAGTATTTTAAATACGGCGATATTTATTTTTTACCGCAAATAAGTGACGATGAAATAAAATACCTCGCTATAAAGCTGGGATGAATTAATTTATATTGCTATTTAAACATTAAACCTACCACTCTCTCATTGAGCTCAATAAGAGAGTGGTAATAACCCGTATACGCTAAATGGCTCTGATTGATGAAAGCAACAACGTCATTTTCGCCATTATTTTATAGTGTTAAAAAATACATTTTTATTGTTCTAACTTTAAACGTTGATGCCACTGAGCAATACTTTCGCTTGGGTATTGATCAAACTGCAGATCACCGTTTTTTATAGGCGCATCAACCCAATGAGCTTTACTGCCTAACATTAAATGAGTGCGCTCTGGCGGTATGGGTAACTCACTATCAATTGCACCAGCAAATGGGTGAACTTGATCTGGCCAACGCGCATCGTATAACCACAAGTTAGCACTACAATGCTTACAAAAATGACGCTCTGCAGGGCTGATTTTATTGTCTATTTTAGCGTGATAAATCGTTATATGCTCCGCACCTGTCACTTTTAATGTTTTATATTCTGCACTTAAATTAATAACAAAACCCCCGCTTCCTGCGGTTTTTCTGCATATAGAGCAATAACATAAATTGTAAGGATAAGGGTGTTTTGAGTTGACCGTAAATACCACTTTGCCACAGTGGCAAGCGCCATTTAACTTCATAATAAATCCAATTTTAATGTTGGCTTGAACTAATACTTTAACTAGATGAGCATAAAAAAACCACAACAATTACACGCTGTGGTTTTTAAATTAATGAGCTTACTAACGTTTCCAAAATCTTAAATTACGCAATGTACTTATAAATTTATCGGCAGAGTCTACCTTTAAATCTATCCAACCATCATCTACTTTTCCATCAAGGCCTGCCGCTTTAAATAAAGGCTTGGCCTCATTTGTAAAGCCTATAAATTTCATATGTGCGTACGCATCACTTACAAAGTCTTTAGCTTCTGCTATAGCAGCTAGTTTTTCAGCTCCTTCTTCAGTGGTGAGCACAAGTACCGCATCGTATAAAACCGATGGACCACCATTAATAACCTGATCAGCTTTAAAGTGCTTACCTTTACTGCATTTAGCACCGCCAACTTGTGGGGCAATAATTTCAAAGTTTGCACCTTCACTTTTAAGTGTATTGGTAACCGATTCAAAAATTTCTGCATTAAAGCCATCACTTACTAAAATACCTAATTTACGGCCTTTGAAGGTGTTGGGCGCGTTTTTCAAAATACTCAACGCATCAGATACAGGTAAGTCTTTACGTGTTGGCATAGCAGCTTCAGCTGGGTCTGGCATTTCTTGCAAGCCAAGCCCTTCGGCAACTTTGTTTGCGAGGGTTTCGTCAATATTTAATAAATGCGATACCAAACGTTCTCGTATTGGCAAATGCTCAACTTTAGACAGCTCAAACACGTACGCAGATTGTATATGCGCCTGCTCTACCTCTGTTTGACTTAAATAAAATTGACGAGCTTGACTGTAATGATCGCTGAATGTTTCTGAGCGATAACGCAGTTTATCACCGCCGCTTACTTCAGGTTCCCTTGAGCTTTTAAAGCCATGTACTGGGCATTCGCGCGGGTTGTTTTCGTCGCCGCTCCATGAGTTGGGTTCGTAATTAACACGCCCTTTTGGATTGTGCATTGCCATGTGGCCATCTTGCTGAAAATGCCTCATTGGGCACTTAGGCGCATTAACCGGAATATGCGTAAAGTTAGGACCACCTAAACGCTTAGTTTGAGTATCAAGGTATGAAAAGTTACGACCTTGCAGTAGCGGGTCGGGTGTAAAATCGAGCCCTGGTACAATGTTTTGTGTACAAAATGCAACTTGCTCTGTTTCTGCAAAAAAGTTATCGACTACGCGATTAAGCACCATTCGCCCAACTATTCTAACGGGCACTTGTTCCTCTGGTATTAGTTTAGTGGCATCGAATACATCAAATTCAAATTCATCAGCAAATTGCTGATCAAACACCTGCACACCTAACTCCCATTCAGGAAAGTCGCCGTTACCAATTGATTCCCACATGTCGCGACGGTGAAAATCAGGGTCTGCGCCATTTAGTTTAAGCGCCTCGTTCCATACTACAGATTGCATTCCGCCTTTTGGTTTCCAATGAAATTTAACAAATTTCTCATCACCTTTGGCGTTAATAAATTTAAAGGTATGAACGCCAAAACCTTCCATAAAGCGCAAAGAGCGTGGAATAGCTCTATCAGACATTGCCCACATAACCATGTGCATTGACTCAGGCGATAAGCTCACAAAATCCCAAAAGTTATCGTGTGCGGTTTGCGCTTGAGGAAAACCTCGGTCGGGCTCTGCTTTAGCTGAATGAACTAAGTCTGGGAATTTCATCGCATCTTGAATAAAAAACACCGGTATATTGTTACCGACTAAATCCCAATTACCTTCTTGAGTATAAAATTTAACGGCAAAACCACGTACATCGCGTGCTAAATCCGGAGAGCCCTTGTTACCAGCAACAGTAGAAAAGCGCGTAAACACAGGTGTTTTTTCACCTTTGCGTTTAAAAATATCAGCACAGGTTAAATCTTCAAGCGTGTCGTAAGTTTCAAAGTACCCATGTGCCCCGTAACCACGAGCATGTACTACTCGCTCAGGAATACGCTCGTGGTCAAAATGAAAAAGCTTTTCGCGCAGTACCTGATCTTCCATTAAGCCAGGACCGCGTTTGCCTGCTTTTAACGAGTTTTGATCGTCGCTCACAGGGCAGCCTTGCGCTGTGGTCATTGTTGGGTAGCCATCAGATGCACTTTGGCGCAGCTCGCCGCCATTGCCTTTCTTACCTGCGTATTTAAATGATTCAGCCATGTCTAATCCTTCATTACAATTTAAGTGATTGGGGTCGTTTTTTAAAGTTTGCTTAACAGCAAAAACAACTGAGCTAAATGCAAAATAAAGACCAAACAGTAAGAGCAATAAAAGCGCGGGATACAGAGTGAAAATGATGCTTTAAGTGGTATTAAAAATAGAAAAACTTACAGAGCCCTGTAAGTTTTTCAAGATCAAAAAAAGGGCACTTTAAAGTGCCCTTGCGTTTAAATCGTTATAAATTTAGTTAATCTTTACTTTCGTTAACTAAAATTACTTTACGATGAGGGAAAGGTATTTCGATGTTGTTTTCATCTAGTGCTTTTTTAATTAACTCTGGCACAGTGTAAAGAATATCGAAGTAATGCTCACCCTTACAAAAAGGTCTTACTAAAAAGTCTACTGAACTGTTGTTAAGTGTTTC
This sequence comes from Pseudoalteromonas sp. S3431, assembly GCF_000690035.1. Taxonomy (NCBI): domain Bacteria; kingdom Pseudomonadati; phylum Pseudomonadota; class Gammaproteobacteria; order Alteromonadales; family Pseudoalteromonadaceae; genus Pseudoalteromonas; species Pseudoalteromonas sp. S3431. The sequence continues at coordinate 3,688 of NZ_JJNY01000057.1, read as the reverse complement.
TACTTCAACAAAAGGCGCTGGATCTTTTAGTATGTGTGGGTGCGCTGCAAGTACGGCATCTATAACTTTACGTACAGCCGTTGTATCTTCACCGTATGCAACACCAAAATGCATATCAACACCACGAATTGGATGATGTGAATGGTTAATAATTTGCGCGCCCCAAATTTGACTATTTGGAATAATAACCTGTTGGTTATCGAACGTTTGTAAAATAGTAGTAAACATATCTACTTCTGTTACTTTACCAAAGCGCCCTGCCGCCTCAATAAAATCATTCACTTTATAAGGTCTAAAAACAAGTAACATAACGCCTGCTGCAAGGTTCGACATTGCACCTTGTAACGCCAAGCCTATAGCAAGTCCTGCAGCACCGAGTAAAGCAATAATAGAGGCTGTTTGTACACCAAAGCGATTTAACACAGCAATAATAACGAACGCTAATATGATGTAGCGAGCCATGCTGCCTAAAAAGCGAAAAAGCGTATCATCAAGATGAGTATATTTATGGCATAAGCCAATAATTAAATTGCGTACCTTGCCTGCTAACCATAAGCCTACAAGTAAAATTGCAATTGCCAGTAATATGTTGGTTGCCCACGTAACTGCAGCGGGTAAATATTGATTAACATCTATTTGATTTATTATATCTTCCATTTCATTTCCTGTTTATAAAATCATTAAATTACTGTATCCCATACCAAGCACAGTACTTTAACAAAAATTTAACGAACATACGAATATAGGAGTAAGTTAAAGCAGATTGAAAAATATAGATTCAATGGATATACACAACCAAAGTAAGCCTTTAACGTATAATCTCACTAGCTTTCCCCTTCACCGTTATTTTAAGTAAGTAACATAATATTCTTAACTGATTAAATTCTCGACCAATCTATAACTCTGGTTAGGGTTCGATCAAGTGCCTTTATTTTAAATTATTACTGGCACTCACCTATAAATTTACCGATAATCTCACCTAAGCGCATATATTGGCGACACAACGCAATTGGATGAAATTAAAACAAAGGATTATTATGAAAAAGTACTCAATTTTACTTACAGCGGCAGCTCTTACTGTACTTGCTGGTTGTTCAACATCTGTCGCAGTAAGAGACTTCGAACAAAACCCTATTCCGCAAACATCAACAATTACCAACAGTGAAGCTGACGTAGCAAAAGGTATTCTAAAAGCATGTATTCAGCTTGGTTGGAAGTGCACACCTATGAGTGAAGGTAAAATAAAAGGTGTGCTGGATATTCGCACACACCAATTAACAGTCGATATTACATATGATAAAACAGCATACTCAATCAACTATAAAAACTCTATTAACTTAAACTACAATGGCAAAAAAATTCACCGCCAGTATGTTAATTGGGTGTCAAACCTTATACGCCATATAGATGCTGAAATGATTTAGTAACGTGTAACCTGCTTAACAAATTATAAAAAGCACTAACTATGAATAATAAAAGTGGAGAAGCTACCTATAGCTTCTCCATTTTTTAGTTGAGATTTAAACAGTAATTATTACGTCAAAAACATTACTAATTTTCAACCAACTACAAGTTCAAATAAGCACCAAATCTAATGCTATTAATAAAGGTTCTCCCCCGCATTTTCACTCTTTAATGAATGAGTAATTTTTTACTCATTTTCCTTCGTAAAAACATATTTTATATCTTGCTATAACCCAGTTTCGCTCATATAGTCAGCAAATTATTACACCTTATTTTGAACACCTTTGTTTATGAAATCTCCTGCTAGTGATTTTGGTACCTTATTAGGTTATGCATCTGGTAATGTTGCTGTGTATTCATCTGATTATGATACGGCTGATGAAAGCATTTATCCTAATCGTAGCGCCTATCGTAGTTACCTAGACGGTATTTACATGGGCTATAAATGGCAATGCGTTGAGTTTGCCCGTAGATGGATGTATCTCAACCATGGTTATATTTTTGATGACATAGCCATGGCTTACGATATTTTTGAGCTGCGTTCAGTGCGCGATGTAAATAGCCAAAATAGACTGCCACTAAACGCGTTTAAAAATGGTGCTAAACATCACCCTCAAGTAGGCAGTTTACTGATATGGGAAGAAGGCGGCGAGTTTGAAGAAACAGGCCATGTTGCTGTTGTTGTTGAAGTGCATGAAGATAAAATACGCCTTGCTGAGCAAAATGTAGGACATCAAATATGGCCAACAAATCAAAACTGGTGCCGAGAACTAAAAGCAAAAGTAACTAAAGATGGCGACTATTGGATTGAGTGCTCTTACAGCGACGCCACTATTTTAGGTTGGATGACACAAACTGATGAAACAGAATATGCTGAGTCAACGCCTGAGCTAAACACTGACTTATTTACTATAGAAGCCCATAAAGCAACAGATACAGGGCAAGCAAATAAGTCATGGTTAAATATTGCGAATGACGATGAAGCTGCCTACGTAGAAATGATGCAAGGCCATAAACTTACATCCGTAGATGAGGATCAGCATAATTACTTTGCAATATCTCAAACGGCGCAGCAAAGCATTGAACATGCAACAAATGAGCTGCATGGCTTATTTATGCATGCAACCGATTATGTACTGCAGCACCCTGAGTTATTAAAAAAGTTTAATTTACCCGATGTTGTGCTTAATAAAATTCGCCAATCGTGGGATAACCGCTTAAACCAATTAATTACCAGCCGGTTTGACTTTGCCTTAACAGCAGCAGGTTTAAAAGTTTACGAATACAATTGCGATTCGGCATCGTGTTATATGGAAAGCGGCAAAGTTCAGGGCAAGTGGGCAAAACACTTTGGTGTTAAAGCAGGTGTAGATGCAGGTCAAAACTTATTTAAAGACCTCGTAAAAGCATGGCGTAAAAGTGAAGTGAAAGGTCTTGTTCATATTTTACAAGACGATGAACCAGAAGAACATTACCACGCATTATTTATGAAAGAAGCTATTGAAGCCGCGGGCTTTGAGTGTAAGTTAGTAATTGGCTTAAGCACACTTCGCTGGAATGAATCAGGCAACATAGTAGATGCAGATGGCGCACAACTTAGTTACGTATGGAAAACCTGGTCGTGGGAAACCGCACTTGATCAAATTCGTGAAGAATGCGAAGCCGAGCAATCATTAGGTGATAACTTTGAACCACAATTCAAAGCTGGTGAAACGCCGCGCTTAGTCGATGTATTACTGCGTAAAAACGTGATGGTATTTGAACCACTGTGGACATTAATCCCAAGTAATAAGGCCATTTTACCAATACTTTGGAGCTTGTTCCCTAATCATAAGTATTTACTTAATACCGCGTTTGGGCTTAACGACGAGTTATTACAAACCGGTTATGTAGTTAAACCAATAGTAGGACGCTGTGGCGCTAATATTCAACTTGTTGATGAACAGCAGCAAGTTATAGAAAAAACAATGGGGCACTTTGCCGAGCAAGACCAAATATACCAACAACTATTTGCACTGCCCAAAGTAGATGACTACTTTGTACAAATATGTAGTTTTACAGCCACCGGAAAATACTCTGGTGGTGGCGTACGTGTTGATAAAAGCATGATCATAAACGGCCATAGCGATTGTATGGCGCTGCGTATTAAATAATAAACAATACTAAGCCCGCAATTTGCTGCGGGCTTAAGTTTGTGTAGCCCTGGTGATATCAAGTGGTCAGT
>NZ_JJNY01000056.1:0-21798 GCF_000690035.1 Pseudoalteromonas sp. S3431 | reverse complement strand
GCTAAAATAGCGAGGCACGAGTAATAGCCAGCTGTTTTTAGTCCTTTGCAGTGACTTGTTATAAATTTTTATACTCGCTAACTCGTTTAATTAATTCAGCATCTTTGTTAATTAAACTTTCGATAAGATCATGACTTTGTGCATCTGTACCATTTTTAAACCAAGCTTGTAATAAGTTGATTATTAGCACCCCTGAAATCCCGTATGATGTTCCAGTATCTAAAAATGGTAGAAAGCCCCAAATACCATTTAAAACAAAAATACACATTAACATAACTATAATTGATGGCATCTGATTAATTCTTTTTTTGAGACTAAAATAGAACTCGATGTCCTTATCAGTCATTAAACTCTCCAAAATTTATAACAGCTTATTGAACACCACTTTGGGGGTTTATAACACCCCAAAACGGCGTATATTACATGGCTCAATAATTCCACTAAATAACTCTAATGTAAACAAGTAATTACGTATGTTATAAAATGCTCGCTGTTAAAATACACCAAAACGACTTTTAATAATGTTATTGGACAAAACACTGTTCACACACAGTGTATTTGAAAGTTGAATATTATTTATGAAATCTCTCTTTCTAACCACGATTAAAGGCCATATGTATAGCAATAACTATTGTTACAAACTACACAAAGAGCACTATTGAAGCTTATCTGTTTTGGATAACTGCTTATATCCGCTTTAATAATATGCAACACGCCCTAGATCTATGGGAGATACTCAAGTGAAGTTATGTTTAAACCATTTAATAAATTCGCAAAATGTAGCGCAAGAAACTGATAAAAAAGAAAGGTGCATATTTTTGTTAAAGAACTATAACGCGCTAAAGCACGTCCTACATATTAGCTGAACCTTATTATTACCTTTTTTAACCTAAAACAAAAAAACCGCTGTTCATTGCAAACAGCGGCTTTCTAATTAAGATTTACAAGCTTAAAGCTTGCTTAACTTAAACTTGATTTTTATTGCTTACCAATTACTTCAAGTCCACCCATGTATGGGCGTAATACTTCTGGTACTACTACTGAACCATCGGCTTGCTGGTAGTTTTCTAGTATTGCTACTAGTGTACGCCCAACAGCTAAGCCTGAACCATTTAGTGTATGTAGTAACTCTGGCTTTTTAACACCTTCACGACGAAAACGTGCTTGCATTCTACGCGCCTGAAAATCTGCCATGTTTGAACATGATGAAATTTCGCGGTATGTGTCTTGAGCAGGTAGCCATACTTCTAAATCGTATGTTTTAGCTGAGCCAAAGCCCATGTCGCCCATACATAAAATCACTTTACGGTACGGAAGTTCAAGCGCTTGTAGTATTTGCTCTGCGTGACCTGTTAACTCTTCAAGTGTTGCCATTGAGTCTTCTGGTTTTACAAGTTGTACAAGTTCAACTTTATCAAACTGGTGTTGACGAATTAGACCACGTGTATCGCGACCATAACTGCCTGCTTCACTTCTAAAAAATTAAGGTGGTTGTCTAGTTTATATGTGTCTAGTTTATATGTGCATCTAGTTTATTTGGGTTCTGTAAAAGAATAGCCCCCCGAAAATTTGACTCAGGCGGAGTGACCATATGTGTCTGTGTTATTTCGCTAAATATCTGACCCTAGAATTTCTAAATATCACAACGAGGATTTCGTGTAATACAGTGTAATAGATAATTCAAAACAAAAAACTATTATTTATCCGTAGCCACAGAGCAGTGTTCAGGAAAATAGAAAAATCTGAATAATACAGCGGCTACCAATTAATGCAGTGGAATTTATTAACCACTTTAAAAACAAGGTGTCATTCGAAAGCTAACTAATCAAAAATTAAAAGGATTATTGTATGGAAATCACAGCAAATAATGAAGTTGAAAACATTAGTTTTAAATCAACTATAGAAGAAATGAGAAAGCACTATTTACTCCAGCTAGGCAACACGAAACGGGTAACAGGGTTTGGCTTATCTCGACTAAAAGTAGCATCTTCATCAGAAAGATCAGAAGGCGAAAATGAAGAGTTAGTAGAAGTCATGGGAGATACTGTTTCCAATGTACAAGCTATGACAAGTGACTTTTCAGCCACAACACAAGTTAGTGTTAACGCTTCCTCAGAGGAATATATTAATAGTAATAACTCTGAAAGTGATCAAGCTAGATTCAAACAACAAATGGAAGATCGTCGTAAAAAAGCGTTAGCCGCAAGTGAAAAAGTAATCAATGCAGCATTTGATAAAGCTTCTGAACTTGGTGAAAAGCACCCAAACCTTCAAAATGGTATATTGTCAGTAACAGACACTATGACACAAGGAATCGTGAGTGCTGCAAATTTTGTAGCAGATATTGTAATTGAAGTCGTTGGCAAAGTAATAAACGCACTAAGTAAAGCTTGGAGCTGGATTACAGATCAATTTGCAACTGCTGCGAAGTCGATAGGCAATTTCTTTTCAAATATTTTCTAATGATATATTAATTAAACAAGGGGAATTTCGCCCCTTGTTCTAACCTTCTACGAAGTGTCTTCCTGTAGCATTTTTGGCGCGTTCGATGGTTTCGTCACTCATACGGTACTGGTTTGGATCATGCCCATGATGTCGATAGCTAGCACAATCGTATTTGTATTTAGACAGTATTTAAACAGGACAGCTACTCTAATTGAACAGATAAAAATCTACCACTGAATTACTTTCATTTGACTCATTAAATAAATCATTGGCACTCTTAAACCTAAATTACACGCATGAAAATGACTGCATGATGCCGGTTTAGATTTTCACAGTAACTTGCTTGTGAGGCCGGATTACCACCCTGGCTCTATGGGAGATACTCAAGTGAAGTTATGTTATGTTTAAACCATTTTGTAAACTCGCAAAATCTAGCGCTAGAAACTGATAAAAAAGAAAGGTGCATATTTTTGTTAAAGAACTATAACGCGCTAAAGCACGTCCTACATATTAACTGAACCTTATTACCTTTAACTTAAAACAAAAAAGCCGCTGTTTCTTACAAACAGCGGCTTTCGTATTAAGATTTACAAGCTTAAAACTTGCATAACTTAAACTTGATTTTTATTGTTTACCAATTACTTCAAGTCCACCCATGTATGGGCGTAATACTTCTGGTACTACTACTGTGCCATCGGCTTGTTGGTAGTTTTCTAGTATGGCTACGAGTGTACGGCCAACGGCTAAGCCTGAACCATTTAGTGTATGCAGTAACTCTGGCTTTTTAACACCTTCACGACGAAAACGTGCTTGCATACGACGCGTCTGAAAGTCAGCCATGTTTGAACATGATGAAATTTCGCGGTATGTGTCTTGCGCAGGTAACCATACTTCTAAATCGTATGTTTTAGCTGAACCAAAGCCCATGTCGCCCATACATAAAATTACTTTACGGTACGGAAGTTCTAGCGCTTGTAGTATTTGCTCTGCATGACCTGTTAACTCTTCAAGTGTTGCCATTGAGTCTTCTGGTTTTACAAGTTGTACAAGTTCAACTTTATCAAACTGGTGTTGACGAATTAGACCACGTGTATCGCGACCATAACTGCCTGCTTCACTTCTAAAACACGGAGTGTGGGCAACTAAGCGAATTGGTAAATCGCTTTCGTCGTAAATTTCGTCGCGGGCGCTGTTTGTAAGCGGTACTTCAGCTGTAGGAATTAAGCTAAAGCCGGCTTGTTGTTCGCCGTCGTCGTTTACAAGGCCTAATGTGTGGAACAAATCGCCCGCAAATTTAGGTAGTTGGCTCGTGCCGTAAAGGCTGGCGCTATTTACTAGGTACGGTACATACATTTCTGTATAGCCGTTTTTATCAGCATGTGTATCTAGCATAAATTGCGTTAGTGCACGGTGCATACGCGCTACTTGGCCACGCATTACAGTAAAGCGTGCGCCACTAATTTTAACGCCCATTTCAAAGTCTAAACCGTTTAGGTCTTGGCCTACATCTACATGGTCTTTAACTTCAAAATCGAATTTTTTAGGTGTGCCCCACGTTAAAATTTCAACGTTTTCGTCTTCGTCTTTACCTGCAGGTACTGACTCGTCTGGCAAGTTTGGAATTGCTAACGCAATGTCGTTAATCGCGGCTAATACTTCATCTTGCTCTGTTTTAGCGGCGTCTAGCTCACTACCTAAGTTAGCCACTGCATCAAGTAATGGCTGTGCGTCTTCGCCTTTTGCTTTGGCTTGACCAATTGCTTTTGCGCTTGCATTACGTTGACTTTGAAGTTCTTGCGTTTTTACTTGTAATGTTTTGCGTTTTTCTTCAAGTGCCGTTACCGTCGCTACATCGAGTTCGTAACCGCGCGCCGCCAAACGTGCTGCAGTTTGTTCGATGTCTTGACGTAAAAATTTAGAATCTAACATGTTAGTTTTTTAACCTTTTTGCATTACTAGCTGAAGGCCCAGCCAAGCCATAAAAATACACACCATCACGTTTAAGATGATATTGAGGGCCATTTTAATAAAGTGACCTTGTTGTAATAACAACAACGAGTCCATTGAGAATGTTGAAAAGGTGGTTAATGCACCTAAAAAGCCAATACCGATAAGGGTTTTGGCGGGGCTTGCGGTGATAATTTCTTTATCTATCAAACCGTACAAAATGCCCATTAACAATGAACCCAGAATATTAACCGTCAACGTGCCAAAAGGGAATCCCCTACCGAGGAGTTTTAGCATGCTTTCGCTAATAAAAAACCGTAAACACGCACCCGAGGCTCCGCCAAGGGCGATCATCATATAAAGTTTAATCATTTTCGTATCGTCTAAGTGGGCTTTGCGCATCGCGCTCTTTTAGGTAATCGAGTTTTTGTTTAATTTTTTGCTCAAGTCCGCGCTCGCTCGGTAAGTAATATTCTTTGCCGTCCATTTCTGGCGGTAAATATTTTTCACCTGCGGCAAATGCGCCTTCTTCGTTATGCGCATAACGATACTCAGCGCCGTAACCTAAGTCTTTCATTAAATTAGTTGGGGCATTACGTAAATGCTCTGGTACGGGATAACTTGGCTCATTTTGAGCATCTGCTTTGGCTTGATTAAACGCCATATACACCGCATTACTTTTAGGTGCGCTGGCTAAATACAGTGTGGCTTGTGCAATTGCACGCTCGCCCTCGCTTGGGCCAACACGTTGAAATATATCCCATGCATTTAGGGCAACTTCCATTGCGCGCGGATCGGCGTTACCTATGTCTTCTGTTGCAATGGCAAGTAATCGCCTTGCAACATACAAAGGGTCGCCGCCACCGGCTAAAATTCGGCAATACCAATACAATGCACCGTCGGGGGAGCTACCTCGTACTGATTTGTGAAAGGCCGATATTAAATCGTAAAACTCATCGCCGCCTTTATCGTATTTAGCTAAATGCGTTGGTAGCACTTGGCTAAGTACGTGCTCATCTACGTTGTATTGACCGTTTTGCTCGGACGTTAAATCAACTGCTTGTTCAAGTAAATTAAGTACTTTACGCGCATCGCCGCCACTTGCTTGGCACAGTGCCTTTTTAGCGTTGTCGGCAATAGTGATGTGTTTTTGGTTTAATTGCTCGTCTTGTTTAAGTGCGCGTTCTATTACGGTGTATAAGTCGGTATCGGCAAGCGATTTTAAAACATACACGCGTGCACGCGACAATATAGCGTTGTTAAGGGCAAACGATGGGTTTTCTGTGGTTGCACCTACAAATATAAAGGTGCCGTCTTCTATGTGCGGTAAAAACGCATCTTGTTGGGATTTATTAAAGCGATGAACCTCGTCAACAAACATAAGGGTGCGTTGGCCACGGCTTTCTAGGTTGTCCCGCGCTTGCGTTACGCTGTCACGTATATCTTTTACGCCTGCGGTTACCGCCGACATTTGAATAAGTGAGGCATCAGCATGGTTGGCAATTATTTGCGCAAGTGTTGTTTTACCTACACCCGGTGGGCCCCATAAAATCAAACTATGGCAGCGCCCTGCTACAATAGCTTGATGCAGTGGTTTATCGGCGCTTAATAAGTGCTGTTGACCAATGTATTCATCAAGCGTTGTAGGGCGCATACGCGCGGCAAGTGGGCGTACATCAGGCCCAAAGTTAAAACCTAAATTACTCACCGTTACTCTGATCGTCTATTTCAACACCTTCAGGAGGCGTAAATTCAAAAGTGCTTTTATCAAGCGGCGTATTAACTTGGGCATTGTTAAACGTAAATGACGATAGCTGTCCTGAGTTATCGGTAACGACTAGTTTAGCAAGGCCTTGCTCGTTACCCGCAAACGCTATATCAAGTTGTTCTACTTGGCTTTCTACGCCTTTATTTGGCGTTACGCTAAAGCCTGAACTTGTTGCAAGTACGCTGTATTTCTCCCACTGTGCTGGGTCTTTTGATGTCAGTAGCACAAATGGTGTTGAGTCGATTAGACTGCTGGTTTTCATAATTGTTACTTGCTCAGCAAAGCTGTCGAAGTAATAGGTTTTATCACCGTTTGATACAAATAACGTATCGTCTGGATTAGTTTGCTGCCAGCGAATCATCATAGGCTGTTGAAGCGCTATTGTGCCCTCGCCTTGCATAACAGCTTGGCCTTCTTTGTCTGTTACTTGTTGTGCAAACTGCGCTTTAAAGCTTTTTAAAGTAGCAAGTCTGTCTTGTAATGCTTGGCTGTCGTCAGCAAAGCTTGGTGCGGCAAGTACGCTGCCTAATACTAATAATAAGGCGTTAACTTTTTTCATGAATTTGCTCCATTAGGTACTAATACATCGCGAGCGCCGTTATGACCTGGTGAACTCACGATACCCGATGTTTCCATTTGTTCGACTAAACGTGCTGCGCGGTTATAGCCAACACGCAGTTTACGTTGCACTGACGATACCGATACTTTGCCGGTTTCAATTACAAACGACACAGCTTCGTCGTATAACGGGTCTGATTCTTCATCTGCGTTTTCGCTAGCTTCACCTGGTAATAAAATATCTTCACTGGCATCACCATTGAGTATTTCATCAATATAATTTGGTTTAGCACGCGCTTTCCAATCGTTTACTACGGCGTGTACTTCGTGGTCGTCTACAAATGCGCCGTGCACACGCTCTGGTACGCTAGTGCCTGGCGGTAAATAAAGCATGTCACCCATACCTAGTAAGTTTTCGGCGCCTTGTTGGTCAAGTATTGTCCGTGAATCTATTTTGCTCGATACCTGAAACGCCATACGTGTTGGAATATTAGCTTTAATTAAGCCGGTAATTACATCAACCGACGGGCGCTGCGTAGCAAGCACTAAGTGAATGCCTGCCGCACGTGCCTTTTGGGCTATACGTGCAATAAGTTCTTCTACTTTTTTACCTACAATCATCATCATGTCGGCAAATTCGTCTATTACTACAACAATACTTGGTAATTTACCTAGCTCGTCGGGGCCTTCTTTCATGCCATCAGTGTCTTTAAATAATGGATCAAGAATTGGATAACCCGCTTCATTGGCTTCAAGCACTTTTTGGTTGTAACCTTTTAAGTTACGCACACCCAATGCTGACATTAATTTATAACGACGTTCCATTTCGCCAACACACCAACGCAGTGCGTTAGCGGCTTCTTTCATGTCGGTCACTACTTCACACAATAAATGCGGAATGCCTTCATATACTGAAAGCTCAAGCATTTTAGGGTCAATCATGATCATACGTACATCGTCAGGACCCGATTTGTACAGCAAGCTTACTATCATGACATTAACGCCCACTGATTTACCTGAACCAGTAGTACCGGCCACCAATAAGTGTGGCATTTTACCTAAATCAGCACATACCGGCTGACCGGCAATGTCTTTACCAAGCACCATGGTAAGTGGCGACGGATTTTGCTCAAATTTAGGGGCGTTTATAACTTCTGATAAACGAACTATTTCACGGTGTTTATTTGGAAGTTCAATACCAACATAGGTTTTACCCGGAATAACTTCTACAACACGTACACTAATTGCCGAAAGCGAACGGGCTAAATCTTTAGCCAAGCCCGTAATTTTAGACACTTTTATACCTGGCGCTAAATCAAGTTCAAAACGTGTAACAACGGGGCCTGGGTATACCGCTACAACAGTTGCTTGTACGTTAAAGTCGAGCAGCTTTGTCTCTACTAGGCGCGATACTGTATCGAGTTCTTCTTGCGAAATTGGGTTTTTAGCTTTGTCCGGTCTATCGAGTAAATCAAGTGACGGTAATGGCCCCGGTGGTGGCTCTTGCGTTAATAATTGCTCAAATTTTTCTTTTGCTGTTGGTGGTGGCTGATAGGCTGCTTTTGGCTTAGGCATTGGCCTTGCTGGCGATACAACCGTTGTAACTGGCTTTTCAGGTTCTACAACTTGGCTTTGATCAAGCGCATTTAATGCAGCAGCCGTGTCCATTGGCTCGTCGTCTATGGCGCTAAAGCCAATTTCTTGATCGAGTATATCGTCGAGTTCATCAAACGGCATAAAGTCGTCACTAATTTGTGGCTCGCTAAATGGCGTTTGCGGTTTGTTAATTGCTTTTTGTTTATCTGCTTTTTTAGCCGATGCAGGCAGCTCTATTTGCTCTTTTATATCGTCTTCAAAATGGGCGTCTACTTCATCGTTATTATTTACTGTACCTGCAGCGTGTTCTCGGTGCATCCAGCCTTTTGCATACGACACGATAAAACGATAAAACCTAACCATTAAATCGCCAAGATAATCAACAAAATCAACCCACGATACACCCGTTAATAGAGTTAGTCCGGCAAAAAAGAAACACAGCAATAATATAGATGTACCGGTAAAGTTAAATGCAGGCATCATGGCTGATGCAATAACATCGCCCACTACCCCACCAGAAGAGAAGTTATAAATATCGTCAAAGTTGATACTGCTAATAGCGGTAGCTGAGGTAATAAATAAAGCAAAACCAATAACTCGCAGCGCTAAAGTAGTGTAATCAAGCTGTAAAATGCGGTGAGGTTGTTTAAATAACAAGTAGCCAAATAATTGAATGGCAGCAGGTACTAAATAAGCCAACCAACCAAAAGTAAGTAATAAAATGTCAGCTATCCATGCACCAGCTGTGCCCGTAATATTTTTTACGTTTCTAAATTCACCAGTTTGCGACCACGAAGGATCAACTGGATCAAAGCTGATTAAGGCACATAAAATAAATATTGCTGTAAAGGTACTGATAATCAGCCCTGTTTCTAATAGTCTTTGCACACCGTTTAGGCGCATAGTTCCCTATTCCTCTTTATTATTCTATTTTATTCACACTTACTTAGCAGTGAAATACCTTAGCAGGAAATGCAATTTGTTGCACTTTATCTTAACCTTGATGGCCTGATTATGAACACGTTTTTATAATTTAGGCAGATAAAAGCAAATGTCAGCCTATTATAAATACTGTTAAGCAATATACGGGCGAATAATTACACCTTCTTCACCTTTTACTTCTTCCATTACTACATAAGTACGGCTTTCACTTACATTTGGAAGTTTCAATAGTATGTCGCCTAATACGCCACGGTATTCTGACATATCATTTACGCGTGTTTTAAGTAAAAAGTCGAAATTACCCGACACCAAATGGCATTCTATAATTTCTTCATGCTTTTTTACAGCAGCACTAAACTCATCAAATACATCGGGTGATGTTTTGGTAATTGTTACCTCTACATACACTGATAAACCTTGCCCAAGCTTAGCAGGGTCGACCACTGCTTTGTAACCTAATATGTAACCTTCTCGTTCTAGTTTTTTTACCCGCTCGAGACAGGGCGTGGCGCTTAGGCCAACTCGTCTGGCCAGTTCAACATTGGAAAGGCGTCCATCATGTTGTAATTCCATCAAAATTTTCCGGTCAATTCTATCTAATAACTGATGCATAGTACCAACTAGTTTTTTATGCTGTTTATTTTTATTATTTAGATAATAACACTAGAACCCACTTTAAAAAAGGTGAGACACACTGGCTTATGATGAATATAATAGTGAAAAATGTTAATCCGTTCTTAATAAGGCAAATGTTATGATTATTGGTGTACCTAAAGAAATTAAAAACCATGAATACCGTGTAGGTATGGTTCCTGCGAGTGTTCGTGAATTAGTAAACCACGGTCACCAAGTGATTGTAGAAACTGATGCAGGCATGGGGATTGGTTTTACTAACGAAGACTACACACAAGCAGGTGCTGAAATTTTAGCAACTGCTGCTGATGTTTTCGCTAAAGCCGACATGATTGTAAAAGTAAAAGAGCCACAAGCTGTTGAACGTGCAATGCTACGTGAAGACCAAATCCTTTTCACTTACTTACACCTTGCACCTGATCTTCCACAAACTGAAGACCTTGTAAAAAGCAAAGCTATTTGTATTGCATACGAAACTGTAACTGACTCACGCGGTGGTTTACCGCTTCTTGCGCCTATGAGCGAAGTGGCTGGTCGTATGTCTATTCAAGCTGGTGCACAAGCGCTAGAAAAGTCTAACCACGGTCGTGGCATGCTACTAGGTGGCGTACCAGGCGTCGAAGCTGCTAAAGTTGTTGTAATTGGCGGCGGCATGGTTGGTCGTAGCGCTGCTCAAATGGCTGTCGGCCTTGGTGCTGAAGTTGTGGTTCTTGATCGTAACATCGACGTATTACGTGCACTAGACGCGCAATTTGGTAATAAAGTAAAAGCTATTTACTCAACTGCTGATGCACTAGAAAAACACGTACTAGAAGCTGATTTAGTAATTGGTGGCGTACTAATCCCAGGTGCAGCTGCACCTAAACTAGTCACTGCAGAGCACATTAAAGCAATGAAACCTGGCTCTGCAATTGTTGACGTTGCAATCGACCAAGGTGGCTGTATTGCTACCTCTAAAGCAACGACGCATGCTGATCCTACTTTCATCGTTGATGAAGTTGTTCACTACTGTGTTGCTAACATGCCAGGTGCTGTTCCACGCACATCTACGTTTGCACTTAACAATGCAACATTGCCTTTCATCATTAACCTTGCAAATAAAGGTTATAAAAAGGCGCTACTAGATGACGCTCACTTCTTAAAAGGCTTAAACGTAATTAAAGGCCAAGTAACTTACAAAGAAGTAGCACAAGCGTTCAACATGGAATATGTTGACCCACGCACAGCGGTAGAAAACGCATAATTTAGCGTTTTCTAGTTAGGTTGGTATTAAATAACATAGTAACTTAACTACAACTCATAAAAAAAGCAGCTAATTAGCTGCTTTTTTTATGTCTGATTTAAAATGAATTTATATAAAACGCTTGATTATAAAATCTACTTTTACACGCTTAGCTTGGCCAAGTAGTTTTTTAACTGGCTGCGGGTAATCATCCATCGTTTCTAAATCATCTGGGCCTGTTAAACGGCGACAGTGTTGTAAAATTTCATGCTTTTCGTTATCAATGGCATCCATAATTGTTTGCTCTGGATCTTCTATTAAAATACCATTTTCGATATCAAGGCCCCATGCACGCGGATTTAAGTTATGCCCGCTCAGTAAATGTTTTGTTCTATCTGAACAAATACCTTTTAAATGAAACGAATTACTTCCATCTTTCCACAAATACACATTTAAATTGCCGTTATCGATATGGCGTTTTTGCGTTTTTACAAACTTATGCAAAATAGTTTCGTATAAATAAGGTAGTGCCCCTATTTTACTAAACGGCTCACTTGGCGGTAAATAAAAGTCATTTGCTGTTTTATCGCCTACCACAATAGTCACTTGTTTGCCTTGCTTTAATAAACGGCGCAGTGATCGCATAAGCGGCGCCGGAAAATTAAAGTATGGCGTATACAACACAAGCTCTTGCTCTGTGGTATCAAATAACGCTTTTATTAAACGATTTAATTCGTTATTACGACGGCCAAGCCCCAAAAATAAACGAATACCTAATGCTTGCGTATTTAGTTGCTCTGCTGCGTTATAACTGGCGGCCTTTAAATCACGCATTAATTGCTTTTGGTCAAGTTTGAAGTCGTGTAAACGTTTAAGCGGTCGTGTGTCTATGCGTGGCACAGCAACGGAGCTAATTAGCTTTGTCTCAATAAAATCAACCACTGATTCACACAGTTCGCTCTGCGTTATTAAAAAGTAACGATCGAGTCTGTAGCGTTCGTTATACTGCAAATACACGTTGTTTAAGCTTGCGCCGCTGTAAAGTAAGGTATCGTCAATGACAAACCCCTTTAAATGCAATACGCCAAATAATTCTTTAGCTTTTACAGGTACGCCATAAACTTGTACGTTCGATTTAAACTTTTCTAAATCGTCACAGTATAAACTTGCGTTACCATCAGATTTCTCTGCACCAATAAGACCACGTTGCGCACGATGAAAATCCACCAGCACTTTTATTTCAAGTGCTGGGTTTGTTAATGACACACGGTGCAAAGCTTCTAAAATTTCGCGACCTGCTTCGTCATCTTGTAAATAAAGCGCTGTGATATAAATTCGTTTTTTTGCGCTACTGATCAAACGTAGCAATTGCGTTCGGTAATCTTGCGCATTGGTTAAGACGTTAACGTCTTTTGAAGTCAACCCGAATGCGGGTTTTTCCTGCCAAAATAACATAGTTGCCTATTCACTTGGGTCACATGATTTATCAGTGACAAATAAAATTAGGTAAAACATAACAAAAAAAATCAAAGTGGTCATGAATTAACGTTGTTTTGTTGCCTGTTAGTCTATTTATTGAGCTACTTTACTTTATTAAACGCAAAAGCCACAATCTCTAGTACACAATACTGCACAGCTTTTCGATTTGCTAAAAAAAATAATCTCGGATTTTGTTTACTTCTGCCTTGTTTTTCTTAGAATCGAGCGCATTAAAGACCGTATTAAACGTTTAGGAAAAAATAATGACTGAAGCAAAACATTGTAAGCTACTAATTTTAGGCTCTGGCCCAGCTGGTTATACTGCCGCAGTATATGCAGCACGTGCAAATTTAAACCCTGTTTTAATTACAGGCATTCAACAAGGTGGCCAATTAACAACCACGACTGAAGTTGAAAACTGGCCTGGTGATGCACACGGCTTAACAGGTCCTGCATTAATGGATCGTATGAAAGAGCACGCTGAGCGCTTTGAAACTGAAATTGTGTTTGATCACATTAATAAAGTAGATGTATCTAAGCGCCCTTTCACACTAACTGGCGACCAAGGTACTTACACATGTGATGCGTTAATCATTGCAACGGGTGCGTCTGCTAAATACTTAGGCTTAGAGTCTGAAACTAATTTCCAAGGCCGTGGTGTTTCGGCATGTGCTACATGTGACGGCTTTTTCTATAAAGGTCAGAAAGTAGCGGTTGTTGGTGGTGGTAATACGGCGGTTGAAGAAGCGCTCTACTTATCTAACATTGCTGACGAAGTACATGTTATTCATCGTCGTGATAGTTTCCGCAGTGAAAAAATACTTGCTGACCGCCTTGCTGAAAAAGCAGCAAACGGTAACGTTGTAATGCATTACAACCGCACGCTTGACGAAGTATTAGGCGACCAAATGGGTGTAACTGGCGTTCGTATTAAAGATGCACACTCTGATGCAACTGAAGAACTAGATTTAGCCGGTGTATTTATTGCTATTGGCCATAAGCCAAATACAGATATGTTTGTTGGCCAACTAGAAATGAAAGATGGCTACTTAGTTGTAGAGTCTGGATTGAACGGTAACGCGACTCAAACAAGTGTAGAAGGCGTTTTTGCTGCTGGTGATGTATCTGACCACATTTACCGTCAAGCAATCACATCAGCGGGTACTGGCTGTATGGCTGCCCTTGATGCAGAACGTTTCTTAGATAATTTATAAGCAATTAAATAAATTATTATAGGGCTGATTATTCAGCCCTTTTTTTATGCCTAAAATATAGTTACACTTTTACGATCAATTATAAGATAAGTACTGTATGAAAAATCAGCTATACCAATTAAGCGAAAACGATATAGCATTCCCCAATCCGGAATACGCATTAGAATCCCCTGATGGCTTACTCGCAATTGGCGGAGATTTAAGTTTACCTCGCCTAAGTAATGCCTACAAAAGCGGAATATTCCCTTGGTTTAGTGAAGATGAGCCTATTATGTGGTGGTCGCCGAGCGAACGCGGGATTTTTGAACTGGATGATTTTCATATAAGTAAAAGTCTGCGTAAGCATTTAAAAAAGCACCCTGTAAGAGTAACCATTAATAATGCCTTTAAAGAGGTGATAGAAGCATGTCGCGATCAACGCCTTGACACCGATGGTACCTGGATCACTTCTGACATGCTCAACGCTTACGTTAATGCACACAATGCGGGCATTGCTCATAGTTTAGAGGTGTGGAGTAACGGAGAGCTTGCAGGAGGCTTATACGGCATTATGCAAAATGGTGTATTTTGTGGCGAGTCGATGTTTCATCATCAAACCAATTGCTCTAAGCTTGCGATGTGGGCACTGGTAAATTGGCTTAAACGTCACAATGCGCATTTTATTGATTGCCAGTTAGAAAACCCTTATTTAATGACCCTCGGTGCACAAGTAATTCCTCGCTCAACATTTTTGACTAAACTAAAAGCTGCACATAGCTATATCGTTAACCCTATTATGTGGGAGCCACAAGAACTTGACGCAATCTATGAATGAACAACTTCCTGCACGTGTTGGTTTAACCCAAGAGTTTGACTGTAGTTATTTGCCCAACAGACAAGAACAACTTTTAGTTATTCTAGATCCTAGTTGCTACAGTACCGACAAATTTGAGTCATTATTAGGTTTGGGGTTTCGTCGCAGTGGTAACCAAATATACCGCCCGCATTGCCCAATATGCAGTGCATGTAATTCTGTACGTGTATTAGCACAAGACTTTATCCCCTCAAAATCGCAAAAACGTAAACTAAACAAAGCAAAAAGCCAGTTTGAAGTGAAATATTCGACGCAAGAGCGACCTGAGTACTATCCGCTTTATAGTAAGTACATAACAATGCGTCACCAGGATGGAAGTATGTATCCTCCTGAAAAAGAACAGTTTCAAAGCTTTTTACTTTGCAGTTGGCTCAAAATCACATTTATTGAACTATGGCACCAAGATACTTTAGTCGCAGTTGCCGTAACTGATTGTATGAATAGCGCTATTTCTGCAATCTATACCTTTTTCGACCCCGATTTTGAACACTATAGTTTAGGCTCTGTGATGATATTAGAGCAGCTTAGATTTGCAAAAGAGCAAAATAAGCAATACGTGTACTTGGGCTATCAAATTGATGAATGCAACAAAATGAAGTACAAAACTCAGTTTTTACCAGCTCAAAAACAGCTTAATGATGAGTGGGTGGCTATTTAATTTGCAAATATAGCCCCTGCGCCTTTACTTATTGGTGTATTTTGGGCAAAATCTGCAGCGTTTAACTATTAAAGAGGTGTTACGCTAAACATGGCGAAAGAAGACGTAATCGAAATGCAAGGGACAGTCCTTGATACTTTACCAAATACAATGTTCCGAGTTGAGCTAGAAAATGGTCACGTAGTTGTGGCTCATATTTCAGGCAAAATGCGCAAAAACTATATCCGTATTTTAACCGGCGATAAAGTAACGGTAGAAATGACTCCTTACGATTTATCGAAAGGTCGTATCGTATTCCGTGCTCGCTAAGTAAGTGCGTAAACGAGATTTAGTTTTTGGCTAGTGTTTTACTAGCTTTAAGCGTTTATTAAATGTAATTGATAGACATTGACTAGCAATTACATTTAATAAACAAAAAGCCCAGTTTTTACTGGGTTTTTTGTTGCCTATAAAAAGGGCAAAAAAATGGCCCGCTATTATGTAGCGAGCCATTTTATTTAACTAAACTTTTTAATTAACGTTTTACGCTGGTGTTAAGCTACTCTCGTAATCAAACCGAATCTTCTTGTCTTTAACCGATACTTTAACCGTACCGCCATCAACAAGTTCACCAAACAGTATTTCGTTAGCTAATTGCTTTTTAAGCTCTTCTTGAATAACACGTGCCATTGGTCGTGCACCCATTGCTTTATCGTAGCCTTTATCTGCCAACCACTCACGTGCTTTAGACGTAAGCTCAAGGTTAACCGATTTTTTATCAAGCTGGGATTGCAGTTCCACAATAAATTTATCAACCACCATTAAAATAACTTCACGTTCAAGGTGATTAAACCAAATGATGTTATCTAAACGGTTTCTAAATTCTGGCGAGAATACTTTATTAATTTCGCCCATTGCATCATGCGTGTGATCTTGCTCTGTAAAACCAATCGACTTGCGTGTGGTTTCTTGCACACCAGCGTTAGTTGTCATTACCACAACTACATTTCTAAAATCAGCTTTACGACCGTTATTATCGGTTAACGTACCGTGATCCATTACCTGTAGTAGGATGTTATAAATGTCTGGATGCGCTTTTTCAATCTCATCTAAAAGTACAACTGCATGTGGGTTTTTAATAACAGCTTCTGTTAATAAACCGCCTTGCTCAAAGCCAACATATCCTGGTGGAGCACCAATTAGCCGACTAATAGCATGGCGCTCTACATATTCAGACATATCAAAACGAATAAACTCAACACCCATGCATTTAGCAAGCTGTTTAGTGACTTCTGTTTTACCTACACCGGTAGGTCCTGCAAATAAGAACGAGCCAACTGGTTTTTCTTCGCTTGATAAACCAGAGCGAGATAAACGAATAGCTGATGTAAGCGCGTCAATAGATTGATCTTGCCCAAACACAAGCATTTTAAGATTACGGTCTAGGTTTTTAAGCGTTTCTTTATCTGTTGACGATACGCTTTGCGCTGGGATACGTGCCATTTTAGATATAATTAGTTCTATATCTGCCACGCCAATGGTTTTTTTACGTTTAGAGCTAGGTTGCAGGCGCTGACTTGCACCGGCTTCATCAATTACATCAATTGCTTTATCTGGCAAGTGGCGTTCATTAATGTATTTAGCACTTAGCTCTGCTGCTGCTTTTAATGCTTTTTGAGTATAACGAATACCATGGTGCTCTTCGTAACGCTCTTTTAAGCCATTTAATATTTTGGTGGTATCGGCAACACTTGGTTCAAGTACATCTATTTTTTGAAAACGACGTACTAGTGCACGATCTTTCTCAAAAATATTTTTATACTCATTGTAAGTTGTTGAACCCATACAACGTAACTTTCCACTTGAAAGCAGTGGTTTAAGCAAGTTTGATGCATCCATAACGCCACCAGACGCTGCGCCGGCACCAATTATGGTATGTATTTCATCAATAAATAAAATAGACCCAGGCTGTGCTTGTAGCTCTTTTAATAAGCTTTTAAAGCGCTTTTCAAAATCGCCACGGTATTTAGTACCCGCAAGCAATGCCCCCATATCTAGCGAGTACACAACTGCATCAGCAATGACTTCTGGTACTTGCTCGTTAACAATACGATACGCTAAGCCTTCGGCAATTGCTGTCTTACCAACACCTGCTTCACCAACTAGTAATGGGTTGTTCTTTTTGCGACGACACAATACTTGTACCGTGCGCTCTACTTCGCTGTCACGTCCAATCAAAGGGTCTATATTGCCTTCACGTGCTTGAACGTTTAAGTTGGTTGTAAAGCTGTCTAGCTTGCTTGCTTCTTCATTTTGTACTTCTTGCACTTCTTCATGAATATCATCGGTGTCATCCCCTAACTCATCATCGGCTTTAGAAATACCGTGTGAAATAAAGTTAACAATATCTAAACGCGATACATCTTGCTTTTTAAGTAAATAAACAGCTTGGCTCTCTTGCTCAGAAAAAATAGCAACTAGCACGTTTACGCCAGTAACTTCATTTTTACCTGACGATTGCACATGAAACACCGCACGCTGTAATACACGCTGAAAACCAAGCGTTGGCTGAGTTTCACGTTCTTCTTCTAGATCTGGGATGACGGGTGTTGTTTCGTCAATAAATTCTAATAATTCGGTTTTTAAGCCAGAAAGATTAACACCGCACGCATTTAGGGCTTCTCCTGCTGAAGGATTATCTAACAGCGCAAGTAAAAGGTGCTCTACGGTCATAAACTCATGACGGCGAGTGCGCGCTTCACGAAACGCGGCATTTAATGTGAGTTCTAAGTCTTTGTTTAGCATTGGCAACCCCTTACTGAGATAATAATTTATACCACAACAATCGGATGTTTGATCACCCTAATTGGTATTTATTCCTGCTCACAACTACAAAGCAGTGGATGCTCGTTATCACGCGCGTAGCGGTTAACTTGTTCAACCTTAGTATGGGCTACATCGGCGCTGTAAACACCGCAAATACCCTTACCTTTTTCATGAACCTGAAGCATCACGTCGGTTGCTCTATCGCTATCCATATTAAAAAACGTCGTTAAAACTTCTATTACAAAGTCCATCGGCGTGTAGTCGTCGTTATTTAAAACAACTTTATATTTTCGCGGTGGTTGTAGCTTTTGCTTTTCACTGTCGTGAACTGTGTCAATTACACCTGAATCTTTCATACCACTCATAATTAAATATAGTCTTGTCTTTGTAACTCAAGCAAACTTGAATAAAAAATAAATAAAATGTTAAAAAAATAACTCAAAACACTTGACTGGTTGGCTAAATAAACTACAGTCAAACATAGATTGATTAAACCTTAATCAGTCTAGCAAATTATACGGTTTAGAATAACTAAATTAGTCAACTTATTGAAGGATGTAGAAGTATGGCTTGCGGTAAAGTTAAATGGTTCAACAACGCCAAAGGTTTTGGTTTCATCGTAGAAGACGGCTGCGAGAATGATATTTTCGCTCATTACTCAACTATTGTAATGGACGGATATAAAACACTTAAAGCTGGTCAAGATGTAACTTTCGAATTAGAACAAGGGCCTAAGGGCCTCCACGCTAAAAATATTGCCCCTGATGGCGACATTATAGAGTGAACAATGTTCTGTTCGACTAAAGCGAGTGACCTTTTAAGATCCTCGCTTAATTCCTTAAGCATACTTTTTATCTCTTCATCCTTATTTATTGCCCCTTTTTGCCCAAATTCAACCCTTTTCCTTGAATTTATTTTATATACCCCAATGTTCTAAGAGTTAATTGTTTAACTGAGTATTGAGCTCGTTCATACTCTGGCCCTTTTTATTTAAGCTTGTTACACTCTTAATGCTAGAACAGCGCATTAACATAACAGTCATCATACTTTTGCCAGTTTTAAATGTACTAGGCTAAAGGCTGATTTATTTTTGTTGATTTTTTAGCTATAAATACAATTCTAGTTCGTCAGGTGTGACTATTCTGCTTTTATAAAAAAGCAACGCTGAGTACCAACACCTAACAAACTATTCATTACGAGCGTACGTGTTTATTAACTTGTTTAATAATATTTACTCATTAGTAATGATTTTCTTTGCATTGTTGAATAAGACCTTATCGGTCGACTATCTAGGAATGATGATGACATCAAAAATTATCTATACAAAAACGGACGAAGCTCCGGCACTAGCAACTTACTCGTTGCTACCGATCATCCAAGCATATACAAATGCGGCCGGTGTTGAAGTTGAAACTCGCGATATCTCATTAGCAGGTCGTGTAATTGCTAGCTTCCCTGATTATTTAACACAAGAACAACGCATTGGCGATGCACTTGCTGAACTTGGCGAGCTTGCTAAAACACCAGAAGCGAACATCATCAAATTACCAAACATCAGTGCATCTGTTCCACAGCTGCGTGCTGTAATTAAAGAGCTTCAAGCAAAAGGTTACGCGCTTCCAGAATACCCTGTTGAACCTAAAAATGATGAAGAAAAAGCAGTTCAAGCTGCTTACGACAAAATTAAAGGCAGTGCAGTAAACCCAGTACTACGTGAAGGTAACTCTGATCGTCGCGCACCAGGTTCTGTAAAAGAATATGCACGCAACAACCCACATTCAATGGGTGCGTGGAGCAAAGATTCTCAGTCTTACGTTGCAAGCATGAGCGAAGGTGATTTCTTTGGGTCTGAGCAATCAGTCACTGTAGATACAGCCACTGATGTGCGTATTGAACATGTTGCAACTAACGGTGACGTTACTGTTCTTAAACAAAGCACACCTCTTTTAGCTGGCGAAGTAATTGATGCATCAAGCATTAGCGCTTCTAAGCTTCAAGCTTTCTTGGCTGCTGAAATTGATGCTGCTAAAGAAAAAGGTGTTTTATTCTCGCTTCACATGAAAGCGACAATGATGAAAGTATCTGATCCAATCATCTTCGGTCACGCTGTTAAAGTATTCTACAAAGATGTATTTGCTAAACACGGTGAGCTTTTTGAAGAGCTAGGTGTTGATGTAAATAATGGTTTAGGCGACGTATATTCTAAAATTCAAACATTAGACGATGCTAAGCGCGAAGAAATCGAAGCAGACATTCAAGCTGTTTACGCTAACCGCCCTGCTATTGCTATGGTTGATTCTGACCGTGGTATTACAAACTTACACGTACCAAGTGACGTGATCATCGATGCATCTATGCCTGCAGCAATCCGTTCAAGCGGTCAAATGTGGAATAACGATGGTAAATTACAAGACACTAGCTTTGTAATTCCTGATCGTTGTTACTCAAGTGTTTACCAAGCAACTATCGATTTTTGTAAAGAAAATGGCGCGTTTGATCCAACAACAATGGGTAGCGTTCCAAACGTTGGCCTTATGGCTCAAAAAGCTGAAGAATACGGTTCACACGACAAAACATTTGAAGCAAAAGCGGACGGTTCTATCCGTGTTGTTGATGCAAATGGTAATACATTACTTGAGCACAGTGTTGAGCAAGGCGATATCTGGCGTATGTGTCAGGTTAAAGACGCACCAATTCAAGATTGGGTTAAGCTTGCAGTAAATCGTGCACGCGCAACAGGCGTTCCAGCTATTTTCTGGTTAGACGAAAACCGTGCACATGATGCGCAGCTAATCAAAAAAGTAAATAAATACCTACCAGAGCACGATACAGCGGGTCTAGATATTCAAATTTTAGCACCGCTTGAAGCAACATTGTTCTCACTAGCGCGTATTAAAGAAGGTAAAGACACGATTTCTGTAACAGGTAACGTACTACGTGATTACCTTACAGATTTATTCCCAATTTTAGAGTTGGGTACGAGTGCTAAAATGCTTTCAATTGTTCCACTTATGAACGGTGGTGGCTTATTTGAAACTGGCGCGGGTGGTTCTGCACCTAAGCACGTTCAACAGTTCGAAAAAGAAAACCACTTACGTTGGGATTCTTTAGGTGAATTTTTAGCACTTGCTGCATCACTTGAGCACTTAAGCGTAACTGCTGGTAACAACAAGGCACAAGTACTTGCTGATACCCTAGATAAAGCAACAGGTACGTTCCTTGCTGAAAACAAATCGCCGTCACGTAAAGTGAAAGAAATTGATAACCGTGGTTCTCATTTCTTCCTATCTTTATTCTGGGCACAAGAACTTGCTAAGCAAAATGATGACAGTGAACTTAAAGCACAGTTTACTCAAATCGCTAGCGACCTTGAGTCTAATAAAGAGCAAATCGTAAGTGAGCTTAACGATGCGCAAGGCCCTGCAGTTGATTTAGGCGGTTACTTCCAGCCTAACGATGATGCAGCCTTTAAAGCAATGCGTCCAAGCACTACATTTAACGATATTCTTGCTAAATTAGTATAAATATCGGTTTAAATTTAAAAGCCGCTTACTTGCAAAAGTAAGCGGCTTTTTTATGTCTAATACCAATCTGCTTATATATGGGGTCTATTTAACGTTAAGAAAATTGCGCTAAAACTAGGCAAAAATTTTTGTATCTAGTTGTTCTAAATAAAAA